>JBLIKS010000304.1:0-3765 GCA_047635555.1 Candidatus Azotimanducaceae bacterium | reverse complement strand
CGCAGAACGCACCGAGCACTCCACCCTCGACGCACCAAAGAACCGCACATAACCGGCGAAGTCGCACGCCTTCGCACCAACGGAGGCCGCTCGATAATCACGTCTCGCTGCAACCAGTGGCCCCGCTCTTGATCGGCACATATTCGCTCGGCTACGTGCGCAAGAACGTGCGTCGATTCGAGGCACTGTGATTCGCTCAACAACTACTGTCTGGTCATGACCGTGTCCACACACACGAAGGCCACTACCCCGGGCACGATGGCGAACGAAGTCAGCGCCGCAAGATTCTCTGCGGCACTGATCGCCCTCGGCGCGATGATCTCTGCATTGGTGCTCACCACGCGCACGACTGTCGAGGGAGACGGCGGCGTGACTCGACCGTTTGTCGGCCATGCCATTGCGATCGGAACCGTCGGATTCGGCCTCGTTGCGCTCCTACTGTTTCTGGCGGCGTGGGCCGAAGCTTGGCGCGACGCTCGGCTGTAATCGAGGGCGAGCTTCGACCTATCAATCCTTCACTTTTCGCTACTCCATCACAGCTCATAACAACATCACCGAGGTCGGCCGTCGACCGCTCCTGAACGGCACCTCGGCGCTCGGCTACCCGCTCCTAAATGTGCAAGCGATGGCAGCCGGGGTGCGAGCGATCGCGTGTGCCGGATCACGCGCACGTGAGAGCACTCTGCCTCGCAGCGAATATGAGCGCCCTACCTGGACCGAAGGCGGTCGTGAGTGGGTTCACGCTGTGGGTCGTCGGTCGACAGCGGATATTGTTGGCTCGCTCGGCAGCGAAGGTTCGGCGAACTCGTTTGAGCCTCGACTGTTAGGTTCGCTCAGATGGGCCGGCCGGTGTTGACATGAGCGCGTCGGTGTTCGTCATGTCCGACGTGGTCGGCTCGACCGCACTGTGGGAGACCCACGGTGACGCAATGCGCAGTGCGTTGGAGATTCACGACCGGCTGCTACACGGGGCGATCGAGTCCGCCGGCGGCCGCGTGTTCAAGCACACCGGCGACGGGATGATCGCGGTCTTTGATGACGCCGACAATGCAGTGAGCGGCGCAGTGAATGCGGTCGGTGCGTTGGCTGCCGGTGCGTGGGGCACGACCGGGGCATTGGAGGTCAGGGTGTCGGTACACGCCGGATCAGCATCCGAGCGCGACGGCGACTTCTTTGGTCCACCACTGAACAAAGTCGCCCGCATCAACGGGGTGGGCCACGCCAACCAAGTGTTGGTGTCAGATGTAGCCCACCAGTTGATGCTTGAACCATCCGGCACGGACCTGGGCGTGCATCAACTCCGCGACCTGTCCGAGCCCGTCAGGTTGTGGCAGCTCGATGATGGCGTGTATCCGTCGTTGCGCACGTTGAAGGCAGCACGTCACAATCTGCCGGTGATGCCGACCGAGTTCATCGGGCGTCAGGCCGAGGTTGATGAACTCCGTGCACTGATCGGTCATCATCGGTTGGTCACCATCAGCGGTGTCGGCGGGTGCGGCAAAACCCGCCTGGCGGTCGAGGTTGCCGCCGCAAGTGCCGACAAGTTCCCGGGCGGCGTCTGGTTCGTCGACCTCACCACTGAACGCGACGGCGACAAAGTAGGCGACCGAGCCATTGGTGCGCTCGGACTGTTCCAGCAACTCGGCAGCGAAGGCGGCGGACCCATCGATGCTCTGAATGAGGCAACGGCCGGTGCTGCGACGTTGTTGGTTGTCGACAACTGTGAACACCTGATCGATGACGTCGCCGACTTCGCCACCGAGGTTCTCTCGTCAGCCACTGCTGTGACCGTTCTTGCCACGTCACGCGAGGCACTCAACGTTGATGGTGAGCGGGCGTGGCGTATTCCGAACATGCACGACGCAGCGGTCGAGTTGTTCCTTGACCGGGCAACCGCAGCAGGTGTCACGGGCCTCGACAAGCACCATGCCCAGATCGAAGACATCTGCGCGCAGCTCGACGACATCCCGTTGGCTATCGAACTCGCAGCCGCCCGTCTGACCTCGTTGTCGATCGACGAACTCACCGAACGTTTGGATGATCGCTTCTCACTTCTCGGAGGTGGTCGCAGCAGACGCCGACAACGCCAACAAACATTGCAGGCAATGATGGACTGGAGCTACGGGCTCCTCGACGGCGACGAACAACAGGTTCTGAACCAGTTGGCAGTGTTCGCAGGCAGCTTCTCGCTCGCGGGCGTCAAAGCCGTCATCGCCTCCTCCGCACCGACGGTGCTCGACGTTGTGGACTCACTCGTGGAACAGTCCCTGGTCGTGGCATCAGTTGACTCTGGGCGGTATCGGCTGCTCGAAACCGTCCGGCTGTATGCACTCGACCGACTCCTCAACACCGACCAAATCGCTGCTACCCGCGACCGACACCTCAGCTGGATAGACGCACTTTCCGGACGGGAACGTCTGCACTCCACGGGTACAGGTGATTCGTGGGAGTTGGAAGAACAGAAACTTGCCGAGGTCCACAATGTGCTCGCTGCCATGGAGTGGGCAGAACAATCCGGCCAGCACGACGTTCTCCTCAGCCTCTACTTAGGCGGCGCCACATACTGGGGCAGCACAGGCAACGTCGCCGCCGCGATCTCCTGGCTGGACCGCGTGCCAGAACCACCCATGGGAGAGTTTGAGCTGCGCACCGATTGGCTTTCGACCTCAGGACAGATTCGATACAACGCGGGAGATCATGCCAGAGGCTTCGAGCAGATGCTCGAAGCCGCGACGATGATCGACGATCACTCTGAGAGCCCGCTCAAGATGTCGCCGAACCCGCTTTTCTATCGAGGGGCGCTCTACAGCGCAGCGGGTGACTACGAGGCAGCAGGCAAAGAGTGCGACCGGCTACGCAGTTTCAAGACCGTAGAAGGCTTTCCTCGCTACCACGAATGGTTTGCGGTGCAACTGCGATCGATCATGCTCTTCAGCCAGCGTGATCCAGGCGCTTTGGCCTCGATCACCGAAGCGTTGGAAATCGCATCCACGATCTCGCGAATGTTGTATGACACCTCCACCCACTCGATGGCGCTCGAGCTGTCGATCAGCGGCCGCTTTCGAGAAGCGCTTTCCGCAGCGAAGCGATGCCTCGACTCGCCGGTGCTCGGACAATCGGTCAGGGTCAGCGCGTTGACCATGGCCGCGAACTCCCACGCCGGGCTCGGAGAGTATAGAACTGCATTGGATCTCGTCGAGAGGGACTTCGGTCCGATGCTCAGATCCCAGAAGCGCTCGTCGGCCGTCTACCAACTCACGGCCCTCGCACTCATCCTGCATCAGATGGACCAAGTCGACCGCTTCGAGCAGGTGGCGCGTCTTGCGCTTGCCCAACAAGAATTGACCGACCTCTTCACTGTCTCGCTGCATCTGAATCCCCTGCTTGACGTCGAAGCACGCCCCGCGTCCCACCCCGATCCGGCCGACCTCACGCCGGAAGCGATCGAGGCGCTCATCAACGACGTCATCACCGAGATCGGAGAACTCATCGCGCCCACCGTGCGCCCAGGCCGACAGTAGACGAGAACCATCTGACGGAACCCGACACCGGAGCCCGATAGCAGCACTCTCCACTCGCCAACAACCACACCGAACCGGCGCAGCCGATTGCTCTCAACGGACTGCGCTCATAATCACGCGCTCCGACCATGCTCGGAGCCGTCCGATATCGGCACATTCCGATCAGCGCACTCGGTAATCGAGAGCGCTCAGATCGACGACCAGAACGCTCCGTTCGGGTCCGCTTGACCCGGGATTATGCGGT
>JBLIKS010000303.1:0-3811 GCA_047635555.1 Candidatus Azotimanducaceae bacterium | reverse complement strand
GAGCATCCCCATGAATGGGATCGACCCACCCTCGCCAAAGTTGCGTGCTGGCTGCCCGAATGCTGCGATCGACGCAGCATCCAGCGCGGCTGCCAGCCAAGGCGCGGTTGCGGGTGCGTCCCAGCCGGGAGCCCCGTCGACGTTCGAGAATGAAACACGCGCACCGTACGGCGGATCGGCTTCCAACGCCGCGGTGATCGCTGCTGCTGCTGCCTTTGGATCAGCAGTCGGAGGAAGTCGGAACGAAAGCTTGAGCGACGTCGACGGACGCAGCACGTTTCCAGCCCGATTCGTGGGCGGCAGGCCGTCAGCACCGACGACGCTCAGTGTGCCGTACCACGTTCGAGCAAGCAGCTGTCCGGCAGGATCGGCAACGGCTGCTCGGGCCCCCTCAACCAAAGGGTAGTTGTCGGCATAGGCGCCAACCAGCGGTGCAGTGTCGTTCGCTTCCGCGATACGGCCCGGTGGAATCTCGGCGATGAGTTCGGGCAACAACATCGCTCCGGTCGCCGAATCCTCAACACGGTCGAGTAGCAAGCGAAGAATGCGGAACGACGACGGAATCATGCCCGACACATCGCCCGAGTGCAGGCCGTCGGTCACGATGTCGACGGCCAGGGTGCCCATCACCATGCCGCGCAGGGACGTGGTGACCCACATCCGTTCGTAGTCGACGCACCCCGAGTCGAGACACACCACAAGGCTGGGCGTGTCGATCGTGTCGGTGAGCGCTTCGATGTACGCAGGAAGATCCGGTGAGCCCGACTCCTCGCTTGCTTCGATCAGCACAACACAGCGATTGTGGGCTCCTCCGGCAGCCTGCGTGGCCTCGATGGCGGTCAGGCTGGCGAACGCTGCGTAGCCGTCGTCGGCGCCGCCACGCCCGTACAGCCGGTCGCCTTCGAGGACAGGCGTCCATGGTCCGAGATCGTCCCGCCAGCCTTCCATTTCCGGTTGTTTGTCGAGATGGCCATATAAGAGCACCGGGTCGTCGTTCGAGCCGCCGTTAAACGCTGGAACGTCGATCACAATCATCGGCGTTCGCTCGGGCAGCTCCATCACTTCGACCGTCATGCCGGGGATCGGGCGGTCTCGGCACCACCCGGCGATCAGCTCGACGGCTTGGGCCATGAAACCGTGTTCACGCCACTCAGGGTCAAAGTCCGGCGACACGTTCGGGATCGCGATGTACTCGTGCAGCAGCGGGACAATCCCGACCCACGCTTCGTTGGCATGGTCCCGGATGATGTCGGCAGGCGAAGACTCGGTCAGCGTCATGCAGCGAACGGTACCGGTCACACTGTGCCAGGCACAGTGTGACCGGACCGCCTCAGGTCAGGAGGAGGCGTTCGATGCGTCGCGCGGCGATAGCGCTGCCAATGATGGTGATCACGACGAGGACCGCAATGTGGGCGAGGAGTTCCACACGCCACTCACCGAGATTCGCAGCACGAATCAGTTCGACACCGTGATAGAGGGGACTGAGCTGCACGACCCAGCCCCATTCGCCGTACTGCGAAACAGGATAAAAGGTGGCCGAGAAGAGGAACAGCGGCAACGTAGCCGCCGGGACGTACTCGAAGTCTTCGAACGATCGCATGAACGTCGTCAGCGCCATCCCAATCGAAGCGAAGCCGAATCCGATCAGCACGCACGCCGGCACCGACAACAGGAACCACGGGGACTCGACCATTCCCATCACCCACATGGTCACCATGAACGCAGTCGAGTAAATAGCGCCGCGAAGCACAGCGAACATGATCTCGCCAAGCGCCACATCGCCCGCCGACAGCGGGGTGCTCAAAACCGAGTCATAGAGCTTGGTGATCTTCAGTTTGAAGAACACGTTCATCGTCGAATCGAACACTGCGCCGTTCATTGCCGAGGCCGCCATCAGGCCGGGAGCGACGAACGCGTCGTAGGCAATCAGCTGGCCGCCGACTTCGATATCACCGACGAGTGCGGAGAGGCCGATTCGGATCGACAAGAGGTAAAAAAGCGGTTCGAAAAAGCCGCTGACCATCGCAACCCATGAGCGACGGGTCACCATCAGACTGCGCTCAACCAACAAATGCGGGCGCTTAATGTCAAACACCACGGCAGGCACGATCCGGGTGTGTGCAGCTGGATTGAGTGAGACGCTCATGCCCTCAATCTCGTTGCAAAGGTCTTCGTCATCGCAAACAGCCCAAGGGAGCAGAAACCGAGCAGCACTCCAAGATGCAGCGCCATCTGAGCGAGCGACGTCCCGCCGAGCACCATCGCGCGGCACAGCTCGACGCCGTGCCACAGGGGCGTGAGCCACGCAACCGGTTGCAGCCAGCCCGGAAGTTGCGTGATCGGATAAAACGCCCCGCCAAACAGGAACATTGGGATGACACCGAATCGAAGGATCGCCGGGAACGACGCATCGGTGGTTCGCGAGCCCGTCCACGCAGCAATCGGCAACCCAAATGCAAGGCCAGTCAGGACGCTGCCGAACGGGGCGAGCAGCAGGCCGACACGACGCGTGTCATCGAACAGCGCGAGCACCAATGCAACCCCGACTCCGGTGAACAGCGCCCGCATGGAGTAGTGCAGCGCTTTGCCGATCGCCACGTCGGTCGGGGTCAGCGGCGTCGAAATCATCGCGACGTGCGCATTCGACCATTGGAAGCCATCCATAGTGCCCCACATTGCTTCCTGACTCAGGACGAACATCGCCGAGGTCGCGAACAGCGCAGTCGCGTAAAACGCGAAGTACGAGGTGTCCCCGAGCACGTTTGCCGCCTCAGGGCCGGTGTCGACCAGTTCGCCGATGCCGAGCCCGACGCCGAGCAGGAACAACAGCGGCTGAATGATCGAGCCGAGCATCACCGACCACCACATCCGTCTAAAAAAGGTCCAGTCGCGCAAATACACACGCACCGGTGCCCACGAGGTCAATGCGCTCCCCATCACACGACCCCCGTCACTCGACCAGTGTCCGGCCGGTGAGCTTGAGGAACACATCTTCGAGGCTGCTGCGGCGCACGAGTGCGCTTTCCGGAATGATCTCGCGCCGGTGCAACTCGGACAGGGCTGCGTCGCCGTCGTCGGAGTACAGCAGCAAGCGGTCGGGCAGGATCTCGATTCGGTCACCCACGCCGTCGACCTTCGGCACCATCGATTCATTCAGTCCATATCCAAAGCGGACTTCGAGTACTTCGCGGCGTACGTACTTGGAAATCAACCCTTGCGGCGACCCCTCGGCGACGATCTTGCCGGCGTCCATCACGACCAGTCGGTCACACAACTGCTCGGCCTCGTCCATGAAGTGCGTGGTGATCACTTGCGTCGCCCCACGCTCTTTGAGTTGGTACAGCCGGTCCCAGAGGACGTGGCGAGCCTGTGGGTCGAGCCCTGTTGTTGGTTCGTCGAGCAGCAAGAGATCGGGTTCGTTGATCAGCGAACGAGCAATACTCACCCGACGTTTTTGTCCACCCGACAGCGGGTCAACCTTGCTGTCAGCCTTCTCAGTGAGTTGCACGAACTCCAACAACTCGTTGGCCCGTGCAGCGGCAGCCTTGCGCGACAGGTCAAAGTAGCGACCGTAGATCACGAGGTTCTCGAGCACAGTGAGGTCGTTGTCGAGCTGGTCCAACTGTGGCACCACGCCCATGCGCGCACGGATTTTGCGGCCGTCGGCGACCGGGTCCAGACCGAAGATGCGAAGCGTGCCGGCCGTTGGAGGGGAGACGCACCCGATCATCCGCATCGTCGACGTCTTGCCTGCTCCGTTCGGGCCGAGGAAACCAAACGCTTCGCCGCGCGCCACCTCGATGTCGATGCC
>JBLIKS010000302.1:0-3818 GCA_047635555.1 Candidatus Azotimanducaceae bacterium | reverse complement strand
GGCGGCGAAATGATGAGTAAGACCGCCGGGAACGTCGTCAACCCTCTTGACCTCATCGACGACATCGGCCTGGACGGTTTCCGCTACTACGTGCTCGCCGACACCGCCTACGGCAACGACGGCGACTTCACCTGGGAGGGGCTGGTCGGTCGATACAACTCCGACCTGGCCAACAACCTCGGCAACCTCGCAGCGCGCGTCGCCACCGTCGTTGCCAAGAAGTGCGACGGTCTCGGCACCGCTCCCGATCCCGCCAGCCCGCTCGCAGCCATTGCCGCGCAGGCCTACGCCGACACGGCAGCAGGCTGGGCAACGGTCCAACCGAGCCGGGCGCTCGACGCCACGTGGTCACTGATCCGTGCGACAAACGGCCACCTCGAAACGAACGAGCCATGGAAGTCCGAGCCAGGAGCCGACGTCGACCGGGTGATGGGCGACGCTCTCGAAGCGCTTCGCATTGTCGCCGTACTGGTCCACCCGGCAATGCCCGACACCGCCCAGGCCCTGTGGGAACGCATCGGCATGACGGGCAACGTCGTCGACCAGCGCCTCCCCGACGCCGCCGCATGGGGCCAGTACGCAGCGGGCTCCGTCGTCACCAAGGGCGACGCACTCTTCCCCCGCATCAAGCTCTAAGCCATGCGGCAACCAGAGTGCTGTGCAACCCACCTGCGTGAGGGCAACCAAAACCGCGGTCAGGAGACATGGTGACAAGCCCGAACCAACTTGAATGGATCGATAGTCACTGCCACATTCACGACGAGCGAATTCCTGACGGTCCTGATGGCGCTGTTGCGGCAGCGATGGAAATGGGTGTCCACACGCTCGTCACGGTCGGCTGCGACCGGGCAACCTCCGAGGCGGCCATCGACGTCGCGAGTCGCCACGACAACGTGTTCGCAACGGTCGGCTTACACCCGCACGACGCTGTTCAGGGCGTCCACACGATCATCGATCTGCTCAGCACGCCTGGCATCGTTGCGATCGGTGAAGCCGGGCTCGACTATTACTACGAGCATTCCGAACGCGACATTCAAAAGGCAGCGTTTGCCGAACAGGTGCAGCTCGCGCACGAGTACAAACTGCCGCTCGTTATTCACTCCCGCGATGCATGGGACGACACCTTCGACATCCTCGACGCCGAAGGCGTGCCGGAACACACGATCTTTCACTGCTTCACCGGCGGCCCGGTCGAGGCTCGCCGCGCGCTCGAACGCGGCACGGTGCTCTCCTTCTCCGGCATCGTCACATTCAAGAGTGCTCCCGAGGTACAAGAAGCAGCGAAGCTCTGCCCGCTCGATTCGCTGCTGGTAGAAACCGACAGCCCGTATCTCGCACCACTCCCGCACCGCGGCAAAATCAATCGCCCGGCATGGGTGCCGCACGTGGGCCAATTCATCGCCGATCTCCGCGAGCTTCCGGTCACCGAAGTCGCTGCTCAGACCGCTCAAAACACTCGGCGCGTCCTGCCCGGTATCGCCTGAACGCGTCGGTGGGATACGCTTCGTATCCGACGCAACGCGGCCGCAGTCCACTGCGACAGACCCGCGCACAGCCTCTGACTAAAGACTCCCCAGTGCCCCTCGACGACACCGACCGACGACGTTTCTACCTCGCCGCCTTATTCAGCGTGATCGCGCTGCCTGCGCTCTGGTTCGTCAACCGCGACGATCCAGCTCCGGGGCCAAGCATCGCCACCGCCGGCGTCGATGTCGGAAGCCAGGCAGCCAGCGCTGAAACCACAGCGAGTCCACCGATCACGGTGAAGACAACAGTTGGCCAGAGCAACCTGCCGACCCTCGACACGATCCGCGACACGGACCCGATCTTCCTCGATGGCCCGGCTCCCCAACAGGGTGGCGTCGCAGAAATCGCTGTACCAACGGCTGACGGATCCGATTCGATCTTCGCTCAGGCAACATTTCTGAGAACAGTCCCGGACACCCTGACGTGTCTCGCGAAAAACATCCCACCAGGCCAAATTGTTACCGTGATTAACCTCGACAATCTGCGTTCGGTTACCTGCCGTATCTTGCTTGCGCCCCCCATCCAGCAGGCCGACATCGTTTTACACACGAACAATTTCGTCGAGTTGGCCGACTTGACCGACGCACCAATCTCGGTGCAGGTCCGGTGGCAGCAATGACGCATTCGCGCCCACGCATCCACGACCTGCTGGAGGCAAATTCACTCGCACCGCGACGCGACCTCGGCCAAAACTTTGTGGCCGATCCGAACACCGTTCGCCGGATCGCATACCTCGCCCGGGTCGGGCCAACCGATCATGTCGTCGAAGTCGGAGCCGGGCTTGGCTCACTGACGCTTGCGCTCGCGGACACCGGCGCCGATGTGACGGCTATTGAGGTCGACGCCGGCATGGTGCCCGTCCTGCGCAACGAGGTCGCCGATCGCGAGAATGTACGCGTTGTCGAGGCCGACGCAATGCGTCTTGATTGGGACGAGATGCTCGATCCATCGATCAAATGGGTCCTCGTTGCCAACCTTCCGTACAACGTCGGGACGCCGCTTGTCTGCGACATCCTCGACTTTGTTCCGCAGGTCGAGCGGATTCTTGTGATGGTTCAACGCGAGGTCGCCGAACGCTTCGCTGCGGCGCCGAGCACCTCGGCCTACGGCGCAATCAGTGTGAAGGCCGCCTACTGGGGCACGGCGCGAATCGTCGGCATCGTCCCATCCACCGTGTTCGTTCCCCGCCCGAACGTCGAATCGGCACTCGTCGAGATCACTCGCCGCACACCACCGACAACCGACCCCGTCGAACTGTTCACCCTGGTCAAAACCGCCTTCGGCCAGCGCCGCAAGATGCTCCGCAAGTCGCTGTCGGGCATCGTTGCAGCCGAGCAGTTCGAAGCCGCCGCCGTTGCAGGTACGTCACGCCCCGAAGAACTCAATGTCGACGCCTGGTGCCGCCTCACCGAGATTGTCCATGGCCACTGAGCCGATCACCCTTCGCGCACATGCCAAGCTCACCCTGTCGCTGAAGATGACCGGTATCCGCCCCGACGGATTCCATCTGATCGACGCCGAAATGATCAGTCTCGATCTGCACGACGTCCTCGTCTTCGACCCCAATCGCGTCGGCCTCGCCGTGACCGGAAAGTTTTCCGACGGAGTACCCACAGACGGATCGAACCTGGTGGCGCGGGCCCTCGGCCTCGCTGGCGGCTCGGCACATGTCACCATTGACAAGCAGATTCCGCATGGCGGCGGCCTCGGCGGCGGCTCGACGGACGCCGCAACTGCACTCGCATGGGCGGGTTGGGCAACCGACGATGCCAGCCTCGCGCGGGCCGCCAAACTCGGCGCTGACATCGCGTTCTGCCTTGTTGGGGGGCGCTCACGCGTCACGGGAATCGGCGAGATTCTGGATCCGCTCCCACACGTCGATCGTTCGGTCACGCTCATCGTCCCTCCGCTGCGTGTCAGCACACCAGCGGTTTACCGCGCCTGGGACGATCTCGGTGGCCCCACAGTCGACGGACCAAACGACCTCGAACCAGCAGCGCTCGCGGTCGAACCACTGCTCGCACAGTGGAGAGACCGCATCGGTGACCGATGTGGCCGCGCTCCGACACTCGCAGGCAGCGGTGCCACCTGGTTTGTTGAGGGGGAACACCACAACGCCCTCACCGACCTAGTCGACGAGGGCGCACACGTGGCGTTGGCACATACAGTGCCGTCAGATTTTGCGGCAAACCGCACGAACTGAAAACAGCTCGGCGACGCCGGACGAATTGGACTATTTGCGACGCTGGTGGCGCGTACGACGAAGCATCTTTTTGTGCTTCTTCTTGCGC
>JBLIKS010000301.1:0-3823 GCA_047635555.1 Candidatus Azotimanducaceae bacterium | reverse complement strand
CGCACTGGCTCTCCGGGCCGACGATCGTGCGGCTTGCCTCAAACGTGCCCCTCGCGCCGCTCTCGAACTGTACGAGGGCACCGAAGTAGTCCTCGTTTTCGACGGGACCGGTCGGGTCGCCTGGCTGACCGGCGTCGTAGTGGGTGCCGCCAGCCTTCGGCAGCGGCCGGTCAGGAATGTACGTGTGGCCTGTGCCGACGACCTTCTTGATCGGGCCGACCAGCATGTGAGCGAGGTCAATCGAGTGGCTCAAGATGTCCGAACTCACACCGTGACCGGCACCGTCAAGCTGGAAGCGCCACGACAGAAGCCCCATTGGATCAGAGCCATACATCGTGAAGAATCGGCCGTTGTAGTTGGTGATCTCGCCGAGTGTTCCGTCGGCGATCAGGTTCTTGGCGTACTGCACCAGCGGTGCCCAGCGGTAGTTGTAGCCGACCCCGGTGATGACGCCAGCCTTGCGGCTCGCGGCTTCGATCCGGACGGTCTGCTCGGGCGTGCCGCCGACGGGCTTCTCACAGAACACGTGCTTGCCAGCCTCGGCAGCTGCGATAGCAATCGGCTCGTGGAGCATGTTCGGGGCACAAATACAGACCACATCGACGTCGGGGTGGTTGACCGCAGCCTGCCAATCGGTTGTGCCCTCACGAAACCCGAACGACTCGACAGCCTCATCGACCCGGTCTTGCAGGTTGTCGCTGATAATGATCAGCTCGGGGTCGTACGTGCGCTCTTGAAAGAGCGTGGGAATCCGGAGGTACGAGCGCGTGTGCGCCTGTCCCATCCAGCCAAAGCCGATGACGGCGATTCCAATTTTTTGACGCGTCATTGCGTTTCTTCTTCCGGGATGAGGTGGGGGTGAACAATTTCGGCGGCCGTCGCAACCGCGGCGGCCACGTCGCCGTCTGGCGGATAGAGCAGTGAACGACCGACAACGAGGCCACGCACGTTGGGCACAGCCATTGCGCGCCGCCACTCGTCAAAAGCCAATTCCGGGTCGGGCCCGGGCGTTCCACCGAGAATCAATCCTGGCAGTGAAGTCGCAGCCATGACTCGTTCGACCTGCGCGGTTGCGGGCAGTTTCAGCCAGGTGTAGGCAGAACTCGCGCCGAGGGCGCTGGCGATACCGACGCACTTGATCAGTGCGTCCTCGTCGGTGTCGAGATATTTATCACCAGCCGGCGACGTCGTATATGGCAACGGTTCGAGCATCGCAATCTTCTCGGCTGCGGCCAGTTCGGTAATCCATCGGGCACACGCCTCGATCGTGGGGCGCGACCGTTCGTCAGCCAAGTCGATGCGGAGCAGCATCTTGGCGCCGTCAAGACCTTGTTCGACGATCGACGCAACAGTGTGGCCGGTCAGCTGATCGTCGAGTTCCCAAGCCGAGCCCATCAGCCCGCCGCGATTGATTGACCCAATTGCGACCTTGTCATCGAGTGCGCCGAGCAGCGCCAGGTCGTCGAGGATGTCAGGGGTCGCCATGACGCCGTCGACACCTGGGTCGGCGAGCGCCGTCATTGTGCGTTCGATGACGTCTCGACGGTCAGCCATAACGAAGGGCTGGCCGGACACGCCGACCATGCCGCGCGCCGGATGGTCAATCGCGATGATGAACGTTTTGCCATCGTTGGCCAACAGCGGCCGCGCCGTGCGTGCAGCAAGCGCGGCGCTGATCGCCGTTGGGTCGGTAGCTCGAATATCGAGCAGTTCCAGCCACGCTTCGTCCGAAATCACGCGCCCTTCCGCACTGTCGCGTGCATCCGATCCGTGATTACTCACGACTGAACTCGCTTCGCGATATTGCCAGTGGCGAGGAGATAGTCGATCTCGTCGGCGGTTGGCATTTCATCAGAACACATCAGGCGGCCAGCAACGATCGCGCCAGCAGCATTCGCCCGGTACACGATCTCAGCGGGATCCCAGCCGGCAAGCAACCCGTGGGCCAGCGAGCCTCCGAAGGCGTCGCCCGCTCCAAGACCGCACACCACGGGTACACGAATCGGTTCGACGACGGTGCGCGAGTTCGCCGTGGCCACCATCACGCCTTCGGCGCCCTGTTTGACAATCGCAATTTCAACGCCGCGTTCGAGCATCCGGTCAGCGGCTTCGTCAGGTATTCGAGTGCCGAGAGCGATTTCACACTCGTCCTTGTTGCCAACCGCGACCGTGCAGTGGTCAATCGACGGGGAGATGAACTCGCCAGCCTGCTCGGGTGAGTCCCAGAACATTGGTCGGTAGTCGAGGTCGATCACCGTGTGCTGTTTGCGGCCTCGTGCCTCGAGCGCGGCCATGGCCGCTGAGCGAGATGGCTCTTCGGCAAAGCGTGAACCTGCCAACCAAAACAACGGCACGGAGCGAATTGTGTCCATCGGCATGTCGGCAACCGAGATGGCCATGTCGGGGCCCCGCGGCTCACGGTAAAAGTAGATCGACGGTTCTTCAGGCGGCATCAGTTCGCAGAACACCACGGGGGTCAGCAACTCAGGATCGGTCGAGATGAACTCGTCGTGGACACCGAACTCTCGCAGGGCCTGGCGAATGTAGGCACCAAACGCATCGTCGCCAACACGATTGATGACCGCAGCCTTGCGACCTAACCGGGCCGCAGCAACCGCGACGTTGGTCGGGCTGCCACCGATCGACTTCCGGAAAGTCGACACATCGGCGAGCGGCACATTCTGCTGCTCGGGGTACATATCGACGGAGGAACGGCCGAAAGTGAGAATCTCTAGATCGTCGAGATTGAACGGCGCGCCGAGCGTCAACTTGTCACACCGGAACCGTGGAGTTCGTGCTCGAGGGCTTCGAGTTCGGCGCCACCCGACATTTTCTGGGTCAGTTCGTCGACAGTGATCTCCGACTTATGGAACGAACCCAGGGAACGACCGCGGTTGAGGATCAGGAAGCGGTTACCCACTGGGTAGGCGTGTCGCGGGTTGTGCGTGATGAAGATCACGGCAAGCCCCTGCTCGCGGGCTTCGACGATTCGCTTCAGGACGACTCCAGACTGCCGCACACCCAGCGCTGAGGTCGGTTCGTCGAGGATCAGTAGCTTGGCACCGAAGTAGCCAGCGCGAGCAATGGCCACCGACTGACGTTCGCCACCAGACAGCGTGCCGACAGGTTGCTCGGTGTCGCGGATGTCGATGCCCATCTTGGCCATCTCCTCCTTCGCGATCCGCTTCGCCTTCTTCGTATCGATCCACTTGAGCGGACCGATACCTGTGGTGGGTTCCGAGCCGAGGAAAAAGTTGCGCCACACCGACATCATCGGGACCATCGCGAGATCCTGATACACCGTCGCGATGCCAGTGTCGAGGGCGTCTCTCGGCGAGTCAAACATCACCTCCTCGCCATTGAACCGGATCGTGCCCTCGGACTGCTGGTGCACTCCGGCGAGAATCTTGATGAACGTCGACTTGCCTGCACCGTTGTCGCCAAGTACGCAGGTGACCTCACCGGCGGCAACCTGGGTACTCACCCCGGTGAGCGCAGTGATGCTGCCATAGAACTTCGAGATGTTGTCGAGTTCAAGGAGTGGCGTCTCAGACATGGTTGGTCTCCAGTTCAGATAGAGGCGTTGGTGGGGTCAGGGCTTCGGCGCTGCTCATCGGCGGATCCCTTCGGCTTTGTTCCGGAGGAACTTGTTCGAAACCACGGCAAGCAGCAAGATGACGCCGACGATTAAGAACCGCCAGTCGGTGTTCCAGCGAGCACTCGAGATTCCGATCGCCGGAATCGACAGGATGCACGCGCCGATCGCGCCGCCGAAGGCCGTGCCGTAACCACCAGTCAGCAGCGTGCCCCCGACGACCGCGGC
>JBLIKS010000300.1:0-3837 GCA_047635555.1 Candidatus Azotimanducaceae bacterium | reverse complement strand
AGCAGTCCACCCGCCGTCGACGGGCAGGATGATGCCGTTGACCATGGCTGCAGCATCTGACGCGAGGTAGATGACGGCGCCAGCAACGTCAGCAATCGTGCCGACATCGCCCATCGGAATTCGATCAACGACGCCACGTCGAAACTCGGGATCGTCGAGGCGCTCGGCGGTTCCGGGCGTGTAGATGAAGGTTGGAGCGACGGCGTTCACGGTGATGCCGAGCGGCCCCCACTCCAATGCGAGTACGCGCACCAGTTGGTTGACGGCGCCTTTCGACGCGCAGTACACGGCATGGTCGGGAATGCCGACGAGCGATGCCTGCGAGCTCATCGCGACAATCCGGCCGGAGCCGTGTTCGAGCATGATCTTGCCGGCTGCCTGGGCTGTGAAGAAGAGGCCCTTCGCGTTGACGTCCATCATGTCGTCCCAGTCGGCCTCGGTGACATCGACCGCTGGATGGTTCGCTCCAAGCCCCGCGTTCGCGACGAGCACATCGACGCGTCCGTGCTGCTGCGCGATGTCGTCGAATGCGGCGTTGATCGAGCCGACGTCGGCGACGTCCATCACATGGCCGGATGCACGGCCGCCAGCGGCCACGACTTGCGCGGCGATGGTGGAGGCCTCGTCAGACGACCGAGCGGTGAGGGCAACGGTGGCACCTGCGGCGGCGAGCGCGTCGACGAGGCCACGCCCGATCCCGCGCGACGCTCCGGTGACCACGACGATCTTTCCGTCAAGGGAGAACGATGGAAGGTGCTCGGAGTTCATTCCCTCAGACTGACACTGGGCGGGTGGTAGTGACGAAGCCCGGCGACATTGTTCTCGACCACTGTGTTCGATGCTTCGTCGTCCGTCGGTGCCGATCACTACGGTCGGCCGATGGACCGCATCGAGATCGAGATCAAACTGAACCGGGACAGAGCCTGGTTACTCGAGCGACTTGGGGCGATGTCGGACGACGAGTTGAGGGCGCCGCGCACGTTCAGCGAGCACGATGCTGAGAGCCGTTGGTCCTTTGCTGACCACTTCGTCCACACGACGCTGATCGAACAGAACTGGAACGCGATGTTCCGCCGTCACGTCGGTGGTGACCAAGGCCTCGCGCCGCGTCTGAACACCGACGGGTCGCAACAGACGATGGAAGAGATCATGGCGTCGATTCACGGGTGGACCGAAGAATGGAAGGCCGAGCACAACGGCAAGCCGTTTGCCGAACTGGTGCGCATCGGCCAGGCCGTGCGCGCTGACACGATCGCGTTGCTCGCCGAACTATCCGACGACGACCTGGCCTCGAAGATCCCCGGAGCGCCCTGGTCAGACGGCACAGTCGGCGGGATCATGGCAGCCAACGCCGACCACGGCCGGATGCACTACGGCTGGGCCCAAGAAGACCCCGTCGCCGCCACCCACTCGCACTGACCGTCAGCCGCGAAGTGACTGGGCTGCTGGCCGTCGGCGATCTTGGCGGCGATCTCGACGTTGCCGTCGAAAAATAATGCGGTAAAGAGTTTTATGGAGTTCCTTGGCCACTCATTGGCGGAGTCGGAGTGATTGGTCGCAGCGTGCGGCCACGGTGTATTCAGGTCAGGACATCCACGCGATAAGCGCTGCGGCGACGTCTTCGCCGCGGTCATCTTGCAGGAAATGACCGCCGGGTTCGAATTCCTGATGTGGTTGGCCGGCGGCGCCGGGAACTCGTTCGACGAATTCGTGGTGCAGTTGACCGAGGACAGGGTCGCCAGGGCATGCCAGCGTGAGGAACGGTTTGATCCACTGTTCGTAGGTTGCCCAGGCCGCCTTGTTCTCGGCGACAGCGGCGTGTGCAGGGGTGATCGGGACGAGTGTGGGGAACTCGCGCGCGCCGGCCATGTGGGCTTCGTCGGGGAACGGTGCGCGGTATGCATCCATCTCGGCTTCGGTGAGTTCGCGTGCTGCGGTGGCTCGCTGAAGAAGGGTCCCGCAGTCCATGAACGGCATAGCCTGCGAGGCGTTGAGCCAGGCATCGAAACCGGGGCCGAGCGGCGCGCCGACGGGGAGTCCGGTGTTGCCGATGGCGACGCGGTCGAAGCGGTCGGATTCTTCGGCGGCGACACGCAGCCCAATGAGGCCACCCCAGTCTTGTGCGAACAGGGTCGCGAGTGGCAGGTCGATCGCGGCGATGAACGCCTTCATCCAGGCAACGTGGCCGTTGTAGGTGTAGGCGGAACGCTCGACCGGCTTGTCGGAGCGCCCGAAGCCGATGAGGTCGGGTGCAATGCAGCGGAAGCCAGCTTCGATGAGCGGCGGGATCATTCGGCGGTAGAGGTAGCTCCATGTCGGTTCGCCGTGGAGGAGCAACATGACGGGGCCGTCGGCTGGGCCGGCGTCGACGTATGCCATCCGGAGTCCGTCGACCTCGACAAACTTCGGCTCGTACGCGAAGTCGGTGATGTCAGCGAATCGGTCGTCGGGAGTCCTGAGGTATTCGATTCCGTCGGGTGTGGTCATCGTTGGTTCCATACGATGTCCATCTTGCGCGCGGGCGGCTCGCTGTTACGAAGCGGACTAGGCAGTTCGTCCGCCACACTGTTGTGATGCGAATCGCGTCGTTACTGCCGTCGGCCACTGAGATTGTCTATGCACTCGGTCTCGAAGCGGACCTGGCCGGCGTCACGTTCGAATGTGACTTCCCGCCGGACCCACGCGCCGGGCGACCTGTGCTGGTCGGCGGGCTCGACACGCACGGGCTCGAACCGGCCGCAATCGATGCACTCGTTCGAGACAAGATCGCAGCCGGCGACGACCTCTATCGACTTGATGAGGATGCGTTTCGCGACATCGATCCCACACTCGTCCTCACCCAGGATCTTTGCCGCGTCTGTGCCTTGCCCGCCGGCGAGGCGAGCGCTGCGCTCGACCGGCTTGGCTGCTCGGCCGAGGTGCTCACGCTCGACCCGCACACGCTTGATGAGGTGCTGTCGACGATTGTCGCCGTCGGCATCGCCGCAGGTGTCGCGGACCGCGCCGTTGACGTCGTTGGTGGCCTTACTGCTCGTCTCGAAGCCGTGAGCTCCGCGGTGGCAAGCCGACCTAAGCCAAATGTTTTCATCCTGGAATGGTCCGACCCGCCGTTCATTGCCGGGCACTGGGTGCCTGACCTCGTCACCGCCGCCGGCGGCACCCCGGTCCACGCTGAGCGCGGTGGTCGATCGGTCCCGACCGACTGGGCGACGATCGCGGCGGCCGATCCCGACATCGTTGTGGTGTCTCCCTGCGGCTTCAAGCTCGACGCCGCGGCAGAGCAAGCCGCCGCCGTCATTGCACACCTTCCCGAGCGCGCTGCGGTATGGGCCATCGATGCCGATGGGTTGATGGTGCGGCCTGGCCCGCGAGTCGTCGACGGCGTCGAAGCGCTTGCCAGCATCTTCCACCCAGACCTTGTCCCCGAAGCATCGGACACCGCTGTCCGTCGGATCAGGTAGCGCCGCCCCCGACTCACATCGTGGTCGATGACTGCTGCAGTTGTGACCGTCGAGTTGCGCGGCAGTTGCGCGGGAGCTGATCGGGTTCTCTATCGTTTCCCCTGATGCCAGTTGATCTCGACCCCAGCCGCTTCGATTTTCTCGACATCGAGCATCGAGATGACGGTGTGTCGGTGGTGACACTGAACCGCCCGGAGAAGCGCAACGCACTCAACGTCGGCACGATCGATGAGTTGGTCGATTTCTTTTCTGCCGCGCCGCGTGCCGGTGTGAAGTCTGTCGTGCTTGCCGGTGCAGGGGATCATTTCTGCGCAGGCCTCGACCTGATCGAACACCACGATGCAGATCGAAGCCCAGCCGACTTCATGCACGTGTG
>JBLIKS010000299.1:0-3850 GCA_047635555.1 Candidatus Azotimanducaceae bacterium | reverse complement strand
TTCGTCTCGGAGATGGCGGGTTTAACACATTTTCCCCGTGATGTCTTGCACACCGAAGAACCAACGACTGAATAGTAGGAGCCGCCGGTGGCCAAAGATCGCGTTGAACGAGATGACGAGGACCTCGTCCGTCTCTACCTCACTGATATCGGGCAGTACACACTGCTCACAAAGGACGACGAGGTCCGCCTCGCGAAGGCCATCGAAGCTGGGAACGAAGCAATCGAGCAATTGGACGCCGGTGGAAAAGAAGTCACCGCTGCCAAAAAGCGCGAGCTGCGCCGCACCGCCCGCAAGGGCGAAGAGGCCGAGCGCCAGTTCGTCCAGTCGAACCTTCGACTCGTCGTATCGATTGCCAAGAAGTACCAGGCCTCTGGCCTGCCGCTACTCGACCTGATCCAGGAGGGCAACCTCGGCCTCATGCACGCAGTCGAAAAGTTCGACTGGCGCAAGGGCTTCAAGTTCTCCACCTACGCCACGTGGTGGATCCGCCAGGCCATTACTCGCGGCATCGCCAACACGGGCCGCACCATTCGCCTCCCGGTCCACGCCGGCGACACGCTTGCTCGGTTGCAGAAGGCGCGTTCACGTCTTGAACTCAAGTTTGGGCGTCCTGCAACGCTCTCTGAGCTGGCCAAAGAAGTGGAAATGCCCGAGGACAAGGTCACTGAGGCGCTGCGTTTTGCTGCCGAGCCGCTCTCGCTGTCCGAGCCCCTGCGCGAAGACGGCGATGCTGAACTCGGCGACGTCGTCGAAGACCGCTCAGCCGAGTCGCCCTTCGAAGTCGCAGCCACTGCGCTGCTGCCCGACGAGATCAGCCGACTGCTCGCCCCGCTCGATGAGCGCGAGCGTGAAATCCTCAAGCTGCGCTTCGGCCTCGACCGCGGTGAGCCACGGACCCTCGAAGAGGTCGGTGAACACTTCAACCTCACCCGTGAGCGCATCCGCCAAATCGAAGCCCGCGCTATGAGCAAACTGCGTCACCCGTCGAGCGACACCGGCGCACGCGACCTTCTCGCCGTCTAAACAGTGTCACACCGAGGTCTGACCTCGGTGTGACAGTTGCAGCACGTTCGCAGCGATTGCAGGCTCTTTAGATTTCAGGTTGGACTCACGAAACGACCAGGCGGTCTCGAAGAAGAAACTGTGCTTGCAATTGTCGTGCCACGCTTGACGACCTCGAGCCGTTGGGCCTGTACGTCGACCAACCGAACCGATTATTCGAGTATGAGCGAATTCTCGTCGCCATTGATACGACGCGCGACAGGCCTCGGCCCGTCGTCTCGCTCCCATTCTGAGGGCAGCCCAGAACGCGCAACGGCCGGCGCCCTCGCCAAGGAGAACGCCGGCCGTTGTTCGACCTGATGTCAGGTGAGGATCAGCGATCAATCAGGCCGGGCCCGAGAATGCGCCTTCCTTCACTTCGGAGTTGTTCGCGAGGAATGTCTCCTTCGGGTTGTAGCCACGAGCCTTGTCTTCGCCATCGTTGACTTCCTTACGACCCACAACCATCCAATGGACTTCGTCCGGGCCGTCAGCAAGACGCAGCGTGCGCTGGCTGGTGTACATGTCAGCAAGCGGCGTCCACTGCGACACCCCGGTAGCACCGTGCATCTGGATGGCCTGGTCAATGATCTCACAGACGCGAATCGGAACCATTGCCTTCACTGCCGACACCCACACACGAGCTTCAGAGTTACCGAGCTTGTCCATCGCATTGGCAGCAGTGAGCACCATGCGGCGCATCGACTCGATCTCGATACGAGCCTTCGCAATCATCTCGGTGTTGCCACCAAGCTTGGCAAGCGGCTTGCCAAAACCGTCACGGCTGATGCCACGAGACACCATCATCTCGAGGGCCTTCTCGGCCTGACCAATGGCCCGCATGCAGTGATGGATGCGGCCCGGGCCAAGGCGCACCTGGCTGATCTCGAAACCGCGGCCTTCACCGAGCAGAATGTTCTCATACGGCACACGAACATTGTCGAACTTGATGTGCATATGGCCGTGCGGCGCATCGTCTTTACCAAACACATGCATCGGGCCAAGGATCTGCACACCAGGCGTATCAATCGGCACCAAGATCTGCGACTGACGCTGGTGCGGCGGACCATCAGGGCTCGTCTGCACCATCGTGATCATGATCTTGCAGCGCGGATCACCAGCACCAGAGATGTAGTACTTCTCGCCGTTGATCAACCACTCGTCGCCGTCACGCTCAGCCACACATGCAATGTTCTTCGCGTCAGACGAAGCAACATCAGGCTCAGTCATCGCGTACGCCGAACGAATCTCACCAGCCAAAAGCGGCTTCAACCACTTCTCCTTCTGCGCCTCGGTGCCAACACGCTCAAGCACTTCCATGTTGCCCGTGTCGGGCGCAGCACAGTTCATCGACTCCGAAGCAAGCGGGTTCTTGCCCAACTCGATCGCGATGTACGCGTAATCGAGGTTCGACAGACCCTCACCAGTCTCGGCGTCGGGGAGAAAAAAGTTCCAGAGACCGTTGGCCTTGGCCTTGTCTTTAACGACCTGCAGCAATTCAAGCTGCCCCGGGGCATAACCCCAACGATCCTCACGCGTCGCGCCAAGACGGAAGAACTCTTCCGACATCGGCTGGACTTCCTCCGCAATGAAGGCCTTGACCTTCTCATACAGCGGGCGCACACCTTCAGACATCCGAAGGTCGTACATGTCAACAGTTGATTCAAGAGCAGCCATGTACTGAACTTAGTGATGAGGATCCAAGGTCGCGCTATCGAGTGCGCGCATCTCCTGACGGTTCAGCGTGAGCGGCGGCGCAGACTTGCGACGTCGTCGATGTTTGCCATGCACTCTTTACTCAATCGTGGCCAACGTGGGGCGATGTTGAGGTTGGAGTGCAAGACGATTTCACCGCTCAGAAAGCAATCGAGGCACGGACCTTCGACGTTTTGAATCTGGAAGATTTCTCGGGGTCCAATCGCCTCGGTCGACGCCCCAATCACACGCAGGCAGTCATCAGTGGATACCGATTGAGCCCTGGCCGGCGCTTCGTCCTGGTTGTCTGTAATGGTCTGAGCTCGTTATTCCTCGCGTGCCCGCTCGAAAACGACCTGCAAACGGCCCCGAACGTCCGTGGATTGAATTTTGAATACCCCAGCGTGTGGAGCCTTCGAAACACACCAGCGGACGTCCGTGGACCCATTGGCGGAGATGGACGGGAATCGAACCCGCCGGACGGGGATCGCCCGTCCCAACCGCTTTGAAGGCGGCGGAGCCCACCAGGTACCCAGACATCTCCATCTTCGACGTTAGCTGTCGCGCGGCGAACTCGGGACGTACAGCGGCGCTTTCCGCCCGGAATCGCGCCGAGTTCGCCACGCGAGCGCGACTCTGTGCGGGGGCCCATACTCTGCGGCCACCGACTCCCTCCATGTCACTCACCTCAACCGCCACGTCGGCAGGGAGAACACATGGTCACGCTCTGTTGGGCCGTCAAAGGCGGCTCGGGAACCACCGTTGTCACGTCAACGCTCGCACTCGAATCCACGCGGCCCGCGCTGCTCGTCGACCTCGACGGCGAGATCGACACGGTGCTCGGGCTCCCCGAACCCGACCGTCCCGGCGTCGTCGACTGGCTGCTCGGCGACGGGCCGCCGACACAACTCGACGACCTACTGATCGACATCGATGACACCACCTTCCTCCTGCCGTGCCGGCTCGGTGGAACTGCGACATCAACGACAGCAGGGTCAACTGCATCGATGCCATCGCCAGAACGATGGGCCGTACTCCTCACCTGGTTCGCCGAATGGGAGGCACACGCTGGCGGCGAGGTCTGGATCGACGCCGGGACCGGCACGCCTGC
>JBLIKS010000298.1:0-3872 GCA_047635555.1 Candidatus Azotimanducaceae bacterium | reverse complement strand
CCTGCGGTCATCGCTGGCATCTTTGCCAACACGATCACCAACTGGAATGACCCAGCAATCGCCGCCACCAACGAGGGCGTTGAGCTTCCCGACCTGAACATCAATCCGGTCCACCGCTCGGACGAGTCCGGTACGTCAGAGAACTTCACTGACTACATGAGCCAGTCGGCTCCCGACGTCTGGACCTTCGGTGAGATCGAGATCTGGGATGATGGTCCTGGCGGTGGCGAAGGCGCACAGGGCACTTCCGGCGTCGTGGCAGCCGTCGAAGCCGGTGAAGGCTCGATCGGTTATGCCGATGCCAGCCAGATCGGCAGCCTCCCGGCCGCAGCCGTCGGTATCGGTGACAGCTTCGTCGAGTTCAGCCCCGAAGCAGCCGGTCGCGTCGTTGATGCGTCCGAGCGCAACACGGGTCGCAACGAATTCGACTTCGCGATTGAAGTCAACCGCACGCCAGATTCGGCTGATGTGTACCCGATCGCTCTGGTCTCGTACCACATTGTCTGCCTCGAGTACCCGGACCAGGCAACGGTCGACCTCGTCAAGGCATTCATGACCTACGTTGGTTCTGAGCAAGGCCAGGCCGACTCGTCTGCCGCAGCAGGCTCGGCTCCGATTTCCCCCGAGGTCCGTGCTGACATGCTGAAGTCGATCGACGCCATCAGCGTCGGCACCTGAGCACCCCCTCAACTAGAGTGAGGTGGCGAGCCAGTCCAATTGTTTGGACCGGCTCGCCGCCGCTCACGTTCCCTGGCACTTCGGTGCTGACGAATTCGGAGATACGCCGCAGTGACGATCATTGACCACCCGAAGCAACCAACCGAGCCCGATTCGTCATTCGGTGACGAAAAGATCAGTAAGGCAGGCGACAGAGTCTTCTTTGGTCTTTCCTTTGGCGCCGCCTCACTGATCCTGGTTACCCTCGGCGCCGTCGCCCTCTTCCTCGTCAAGGAAGGGCTGCCGGTCTTTACGGCAAGTGACAAGTCCGACCTGGAGCGTGGTGGCGATTCGTTCTTCGGATACGTCGGTCCGCTGGTTCTCGGAACGGTCTACATCGCCTCGATCGCCCTGCTGCTTGCGACGCCGATCGCTGTTGCTGTTGCCCTGTACATCAGCCATTACGCGCCGAAGCGGCTGTCGCAGACGCTCGGGTATTTCATTGATCTCCTCGCGGCTATTCCGAGCGTCGTCTACGGCATCTGGGGCATTACGGTCCTCGCCCCGATCCTGTCGCGCACGCTCTATCCATGGCTTGACGACTACGCCGCCTGGTTGCCGTTTTTTGGCTCCGACGTCAATGTGTCGACCAGTGGTCGTTCCACGCTGACCGTCGGCATCGTGCTGGCTGTGATGGTGCTGCCGATCATCACGGCGATCTCACGAGAAGTGTTTCTGCAGACGCCAAGACTGCACGAAGAGGCCTCGCTGGCTCTCGGCGCCACCCGCTGGGAGATGATCCGCCAAGCAGTGCTCCCGTACGGTCGCTCGGGTGTGATCTCTGGAGCGATGCTGGGCCTTGGCCGTGCACTCGGCGAAACGATGGCCGTGGCCATCATCCTGTCGCCGGCCGATGGATACTTCTGGAACATCATCACGAACTCGAACTCGAACACGATCGCTGCGAACATTGCGCTCCAGTTCCCGGAGTCGTCGGGCCTTGAGGTGAACCGATTGATCGCAACCGGCCTGGTGTTGTTCATCATCACCTTTGGGGTCAACGCACTCGCACGTCGGGTCGCGGACACTGGATTCTCTGGAGCTGACGGATGACAATGACCACAGACGATCTTGATCCCGGCACAGACCCCTTCCCCGACGTTGGCTCTGACCCAAGTGGTGACATCACGAGTGGCGAACTTGCTGGCAAAGGCATGTTCGCCATCTTTGGTGGTGCGGTTGTTCTCGGAGCGCTGACGTGGTTGCCCTCAGGCAGCGTCAACTGGGCGCGCTGGGTCATTGTGACAATGCTGGTTTTCATCGTGGGCACCTACGTCGTTTCGCGCATCGTCGAATCGAAGCGTCATGCGACCGACCGGCTCGCCACAGCGGTCATGGCGAGTTCCTTCGCTGTTGTTCTACTGCCGCTCATCTCGGTCATCTGGACCGTTGTGGAGCGCGGATCGAATCGATTCGACTGGGCCTTTTACACCGAAACAATGCGCGGCGTCGTTGGTGAGGGCGGCGGCGCGTACCACGCCATTATCGGCACATTGATCATTACGGCGCTGGCCACATCGTTCTCCGTACCGTTTGGACTGTTCACGGCCATCTATCTCGTTGAGTACGGCGGCAAGACTCGCTTCGCCAAGCGGGTCACAGGGTTGGTCGACGTGATGACCGGTATCCCTTCGATCGTTGCTGGCCTGTTTGCCTACGCACTCTTCGTTCTCATCGATGGCCCCGGCCACCGATCAGGCCTGGCCGGAGCAGTCGCACTCACGCTGTTGATGACGCCCGTCGTTGTCCGTGCGTCCGAAGAGATGCTGCGCCTCGTGCCGAACGAACTGCGCGAAGCGTCGTGTGCCTTGGGCGTCCCGAAATGGAAAACGATCGTCAAGATCGTTCTCCCCACAGCGGTCGCAGGCATCTTGACCGGCATTGTGCTGTCGATCGCTCGTGTGATCGGTGAAACGGCGCCGCTCCTGATCACCGTGGGCATTGCTCAAGGCGTCAACTACAACCCATTGTCGGGACGTATGGCGACGCTGCCGGTATTCACCTACAACTCCTACGCATTCCCGACGCTGCCGCGTGATGCGAGCCTCGATCGGGCGTGGGCGTCGGCGCTGACACTCGTCATCATCGTGGCGGTCCTCTTCACGGGGGCCCGTATCCTTTCTTCCATTCTCAAGCCGAAGGGTCTGAAATGATCCGCTCGGCAACTTCAAGCCCTCTTCCTTCGACCCAGAACGGCGCAGTGATCATGCCCAACTCCGCACAAACGACTCAGGCCGGAAACGGCTCGGCGGTCGAATCGGATCTGAATGCGCCGGTTGACCTGCCGAACCGCATCGACGTCACCAATCTCAACATTTACTACGGCGCATTCAAGGCGGTAGAAGACGTCTCGATGACGATCAACCCGCAGTCGATCACGGCGCTGATCGGCCCGTCCGGTTGTGGCAAGTCGACGTTCTTGCGGTCACTTAACCGGATGCACGAAGTCATCGACGGCGCCTACGTTGAAGGCAGCGTCGTGATCAACGACAAGGATCTCTATGGCCCCGGTGTTGATCCGGTGGCGGTACGACGCAAGATCGGGATGGTGTTCCAACGCCCCAACCCGTTTCCAACTATGTCAATTGCAGACAACGTGTTGGCAGGTAAGAAGCTCAATTCCAAGCGGATGAGCAAAACCGAAGCGGCCGAACTGGTCGAAGAGTCGTTGCGCGGTGCCAACCTCTGGAACGAAGTGAAGGATCGTCTCGATAAGCCGGGGTCAGGCCTGTCGGGTGGCCAGCAGCAGCGGCTGTGTATCGCCCGCGCCATTGCCGTGTCGCCCGACGTGTTGCTGATGGACGAGCCGTGCTCGGCGCTCGACCCGATCTCGACGCTGGCGATCGAAGAACTGATGCTCGAACTCAAGCGCACGTACAACATTGTGATCGTCACGCACAACATGCAACAGGCGGCACGAGTGAGCGACCGCACCGGCTTCTTTACGATCGAAGGAACTGGCAAACCTGGAAAGCTGATCGAAATGGACACGACCGAGAAGATCTTTGCCAACCCCGCCAAGCAAGCTACGCAGGACTACGTGACGGGGCGGTTCGGCTGATGTCGAAAGAACTTCGCTCCAACTTCCACGAGCAACTCGCCGAGATCAGCGCGGGCATTGCGCGAATGGGCGCCGGAGTCACCGAACTTGTGCC
>JBLIKS010000297.1:0-3907 GCA_047635555.1 Candidatus Azotimanducaceae bacterium | reverse complement strand
CAGCCTGGACATCGACGCGCTGATTGTTGCATTCGGCCTCGCGAACCTGCTTGCCGCTGTGCCAATCACGCCGGGTGGCCTGGGCTACGTCGACTTGACCTACGTCGCCGTCCTGGTCGGCTTCGGCCTGACGCAGAACACAGCGACACTGGGTGTCGCGGCATACCGCTTCGCCCAGTTTTTCTTCCCAATCTTCCTCGGTGCGGTGGCATATGCCTCGCTCAGGTTCGGACCGTGGAAGATTGAGAAACGCGACCGTTTGGTGCGTCTACGCGACCTGGCTTCGAGTGGCTCCGCATCGCAGGAGTCGACGATTGACTTTGCGCTGCGATTCGGCCGCAGGCTCACCGGGCTGCAGCTCGGCGAGCCGCTCGACGACGAGCAGCGTGTCCGGTTTGGCGCCGGCGACTTCTTTGACGATGAGTCATCAGATGCTCTCTCGCCGGATGACGAGACCAATGATGGCGGTCATATTGTCGAGGTGGCCGACTGACGGATACGGTCGCGATTCATGACGACCTATGAACGCCCATTCGGCAAGTACCTCGAAGACTTCACGCCCGGCGACATCTTGAAGCACTGGCCCGGCAAGACGATCACCGAATACGACGATCATCTCTTCTGCATGATCACGATGAACCATCACCCGTTGCACACCAACGATTGGTTCGCCTCCGAATCGGTGCAAGGCCGCAACGTTGTGGTCGGCAACCTGGTGTACAGCCTGGTGCTCGGCATGAGCGTGCCTGACGTGAGTGGTGCAGCGATTGCGAACCTCGAGGTCGAAACGCTGCAGCACAAGTTCCCCACGTTCCATGGCGACACAATCCATGCTGAGACCCGCGTCCTCGAGGTGAAGGAGTCAAAGTCGAAGCCCGATCGTGGCATCGTGACGGTCGAGACCAAGGGCTTCAACCAGGACGGCAAGGAAGTCTGCTACTTCAAGCGCAAGGTCCTGATCTGGAAGAAGGCTGCTGCGCCCGAACGCAAGCGCCCATATGACGGCACCGATGTCTGGGCCGACTGAGCGCAAACCGACCCGAACCGAGTTGGCCGGGTCGTTCGACGCAATAGCGGCGGCCTACGAACTCGGTCGCCCGGAGTATCCCGACGCGGTCCTCGACTGGTGGGATGAGCTCGGCGCGTTCGAACCCGGCCACTCGGTCCTCGACCTTGCCGCGGGCACCGGCAAGTTAACTCGACTGCTGCCGATCGTCTGTGAGCTGCACGCTGTCGAGCCGCTTGCCAACATGCGGAGCGAGTTCGTCGCGGCAGTCCCCGATGTCGATGTCCTCGATGGGACGGCCGAACAGATTCCGTACCCGGACGACACGTTCGACACGGTGCTGGTCGCTCAGGCGTTCCACTGGTTCGACCAGGACATTGCACTGGATGAGATTGCGCGCGTTCTCAAGCCTGGAGGTGGGCTGGGTCTCGTATGGAACGAAGACGACAGCGCTGCTGCGCCGTGGCTCGCGAAGGTGGTCGACGAGAATTGCCTCGTGACGGCTTCGACGACGAGTACTGAGCGTCCTGTGGCCGAAGCACTGGCGCGCCATGACGCGTTCGGCTCGGCCGAAGAGATGGAGCACCGCTGGGAGTTCGACACGACGATCGAACGGGTACTGGCTGACGTGTTGTCGCGCAGCTCCGTGAGCTTGTTGCCGCCGCAACAGTGCCTTGCGGTGTTGACTCGGACTCGTGAGCTGATTGAAGCCGATCTCGGCGCAGGTGTCGAATCGGTCGCATATCCGTACCGCACTGTCGCGTTCTGGGTGCCAGTAGCAGGGTGCCAGTAGCAGGGTGCCGGTAGCAGGGTGCCGGTAGCAGGGTGAAGGTAGAAGGGTGAACAGCACGCCGATCGATGCCGGTGCTGTGTTGGCGTGGGGGCTCTCGCGCATGCGCGACCTGCCGTGGCGCAACGAGCGTGACCCGTGGCGCATCCTGGTCGCCGAGGTGATGCTGCAGCAGACGCAGGTCGAACGAGTCATCCCGAAGTGGTTCGCCTTTCTCGATGCCTTTCCGACACCGCGTGAGTGCGCTGCAGCGCCGCTGGGCGACGTCCTGCGGCTCTGGCAGGGGCTCGGTTACCCGCGGCGCGCCCGCAATCTGCAGGCCACCGCAGCGTTCGTTGTCGAACACCATGATGGGTCGCTTCCTGACCGACTCGAAAATTTGCTCGCCCTTCCTGGAATCGGCCCGTACACGGCGCGTGCAGTCTTGGCCTTTGCGTTTGAGCGGGATGTTGCGGTAGTGGACACGAACATCGCGCGAATTTTGGCGCGCACGGCAGGGGAGCGGCTGACGCCCAAAGCCGCACAGGAGCGTGCCGATGCAGCTGTGCCGCTCGGCGATGGATGGGCGTGGAACCAAGTCATCATGGACCTCGGCGCCGGTCTCTGCCGACCAACCCCGACATGCGCCGAGTGTCCACTCGCAGCGAGCTGTGCATGGAGCGCCGCCGGGCACCCCGACCCGGATCCGGCCATCGGGTCGGCTGGTGTGAGCGGTCAGCAAGCCCGCTTCGAAGGAAGCCGTCGCCAAGCCCGTGGCAAGGTCCTGAAGGCGCTCAACAACGGTGCTCGACCCGCAGCCGACTTCGATCGACACATCGTCAACAGCCTGCTGGCCGACGGCCTGATCGAACAATCCGGCACCACCCTCACCCTCCCAACTTGACCCCACACCCCTCTCCCCACTCACCACTCACCACTCCCCACTCCTCGCTGCCCGAAATGGAGACTGTTTCTCGTCATGAGCGCGTTGAAATGGTCTCCATTTTGGGTGAGGGGCTGAGGTGAGGGGCTGAGGTGAGGGGCTGGGGTGAGGGTGAGGGGGCGGACAGATGTGGGGGCCAATTACCGGTGGGTAGCTTGCGGGTCCTATCGTCTGAGGCAATGCGTCCAGCAAAAGATTTCTTCCGTCCCCTCGCCGTCGGGGCTCCTGAGCCGGTCCGAGAGATTCCGTTTCCGCCGAGCCGGATGATCCACTTCTTTCCGGCAGCAAACGAAAAGATGCGTTCGAAGGTGCCGCAGATCGCGCCGACGGTCGACATCCTTCTCGCGAACCTCGAAGACGGCGTTCCGGCCGACCAGAAAGAAGCCGCCCGTGCCGGCCTCGTGGAGATCGCGCAGAGCCCCACGTTCGCCACGGACTTCGGCCCCACGCAGTTCTGGACTCGGGTCAACAGCCTGGACTCGCCGTGGGGCCTCGACGACATCACCGCAGCCGTGCTCGAAGCTGGTGAGGCGCTCGATGTGATCATGATCCCGAAGGTCGAAGGGCCCGAGGACATCCACTACGTCGACCGGTTGCTCGCACAACTGGAAGCGAAAGCTGGCTTGAAAAAGCCGTTGCTGATCCACGCGATCCTCGAAACTGCGCGAGGCATGGCCAACGTCGAAGAGATCTGCGCCGCCTCGCCTCGCATGCAGGGACTCTCCCTCGGCCCAGCCGACCTCGCAGCCAACCGCCGCATGAAAACCACTCGCGTCGGAGGCGGCCACCCCGGCTACCTGGTGCGTGCGGATCCGCCCATGGTGACACGAGATGACGGAACAGCCGAGACCGATATCAACGCCGACCGCACCACGTACCAGCAAGACCTGTGGCACTACACGATTGCTCGCATGGTCGATGCTTGCGTGATGAACGGGATTCTCCCGTTCTACGGACCGTTTGGCGACATCAAGGACACGGTTGCCTGCGAAGACCAGTTCCGCAATGCTTACCTGCTCGGCTGCGTCGGCGCATGGAGTCTCCACCCCGTTCAGATCGACGTCGCCAAGAAGGTGTTCAGCCCGGCCCCGGCCGACGTTGCACACGCGCAGCGTGTGATCGACGCAATGGGCGACGGCACGGGCGCACTGATGCTCGACGGCAAGATGGAAGACGACGCCTCTGTTAA
>JBLIKS010000296.1:0-3916 GCA_047635555.1 Candidatus Azotimanducaceae bacterium | reverse complement strand
AGTGTCCACTCGGCGTAGTTCGGGCTCCACAATCCGACGCGGTCACCGGTGACGAGGCCCGCTCCGAGCATCCCCTTGGCGAGGTCGGCGACGCGTCGAGCAAACTCGTTGTACGTCCAGCGAATGTCTTGGTGCACGGCGACCAAGGCTTCGCGATCGCCGTGTGTAGCGACCGTGGCTGCAAGGTTCTGACCAATGGTGTCGGTCAAGAGCGGACGATCGGTCGGTCCAGCTGCGTAAGCGAGTTCGGTCATGTTCGTACCCCCGGTGTTGGTCTTCGAGCGCTCAACGTATGGAGCGGTACTCATTGTTACAGATCAGTACCGCAAGTTCTCGTAGGAGCAATTGCCGCAAAACCAACACCCGGCCCGGGGGGGGAGGGTGGCCGGGTGTTGGTTAACGTTTTCCGTTCATATGTGAACATCTATAGTTCGTCACCGTGGGCTCTCTGGATCACTCAATCTTCAAATTTGTTGCGCATTGACTCATTCGCTGCCGGCTCGGGCTGCTTCGATCTTCGCGGTGGTCAGCTTCGGAGCAGCGAAGAAGAACAACATGATGTTGAGGAAGCCAGCGACAAAGAACGGCATGCGTAGGGCGAGGTCGCGTGATCCAAAGGCATCTGTCAGCACCACGGTGAGGCCGCCGAGCGCTGCACCGATTGGCATCATCCCCCATGCAAAGAAGCGGTACACGCTGTTGACGCGGCCGAGAAGTTCGTCGGGAATGATTGATTGGCGGAGGCTGACGGTGATCACATTCCAGAGCACCGCGAAGAACATGAAGATGGCAAACATCGCCCAGACAAAGATCCAGTTGCTGGCGAACCCGATCAGGAAGGTGGTGAGGCCACCAATGATGAGCGTGCCGTAGAGCGATGGGCCGGTGCCGATCCTCTTCGCGACTCGTGACGCAGACCAACCACCAATGATGCCTCCAATGGCGCCGCCACTTTCGAGGAGCGCGAATTCCCATGGCTCCGTTCGCAGGACTTCCTGAGCAAACAAGACGAGCGTCGCACCCGACAGCGTGCCAAGCATGTTGAGGAGCCCGAGGATGATCGCCATCGGGCGCAGCAGGTCGTGCGACCAGAGCCACGAGAATCCTTCCTTCAGTTCGACTTTCCACGGCCTGCGTTCCATCAGGTCGGTTTGCTTTGCAGATCGCTTCGCCGCAGGGATCAGCGCGATCAACGCTGCCGACACGACGAAGGTGGCCGCGTCGACGAAGAACGGCGCCGAGAATGCGACGATCAGGAGGAGCGCACCGATCGGCGGCCCCATAAACGTGTTTGCGACCTGCTCGATGCTCCACAGCCTGCCGTTCGCTTTTTCAAGGTTGTTCTTGTGCACGATGGCGGGCATAAAGGTCTGCGCCGAGTTGTCGTAGATCACTTCAGCGAAGCCCATCAGCATCGTTGCGACGAGCACCATGGCGTAGAGGAAGGCATCGGTGCCGATCACCGCGCCTGCGTCGATGTCGTCGGGGCTTGGGAGGGCGCCCTGCTTGGCGAGCACGATGAACGCCACGCCGAGGGTCAGCACCGCCCTGATCGAGTTGGCGATGATCATCAGGGTTCGCCGGTCGTACCGGTCGGTGATGACGCCGGCCGGCAGGCTGAACAGCAGCCACGGGAGGCGCTGCACCACGGCAACGAGAGCAATGAGTAGCGGGTTGCGGGTGACTGCAGAGGCGAGCCACGGGTAGGCAATGATGCCGATTCCGTCGCCGAGATTTGAGATCGTCGACGCGCCGAACAGCTTGAAGTAGTTGCCACCGAGCCGGTCTTTTTGGACGTCGGAGCGACCGTCGCTCATGCGTCGTCGTTGTCCTTGGGCTCGGGCAGTGTCGGATGGTCGGTTGGATAGACGGCGGCAACGAAGCCGTAGACGGTCTCACCACCGCGCTCAAGTGCACTGAACTCGTCAGCGAGGTCGGTCACCCGTTTCCAAAATTCTTCACGTCGTGACTTGGGGATACGGGCGTGGCGGATGGTCGATTGCATCTTGTCGTCGTCGACTTCGATTGCTTCGTTGTGTGCCTCGGTGAGGAAGCTCCGCGCGCGGGTCCCGGTTGGCACGGCGCCTTCGCCGATGATGATGACTCGCCCCACGCGACCATAGAAGCGTTCTTCGATGGCGCGCACCTTGCGGGTTCGCACCACTCTGAGGAACCCAACTTCCACGAGTTGATCGACGTGGTACGCCAGTGATGACTTCGGCCGATCGAGTGCTGCGGCCAGCTCGGTGACCGACGCGGCGCGCTCCATCACCAACGACAGGATCTGGTTGCGCAGCGGGTCGGCGATGGCCTTCAGCTGCGCTGGGGTGTCAGCGCGGACCTCGTCGGCCAGCTCATAGTCGGGTGCCATCGCGGGGACATTATCCGACATATCCCGAACGATCCACTAAGTTCGTACATTCGCCATCCGCGCCGTCACCATTTTCCGTTTGCCCCATTTCCCGTTTGCGTCGACAAAACGGCGCGTATGCCAACCGTTTTGTCGACGCAAACGAGAAAAGCGGGGCAGGGCAGGGCAGGGCGGGGCAGGGCGGGGCGGGGCAGGGGAGGGTGTGGGGAGGGTGTGGGCGGGGGCTTCTAGTTTTGGGAGATGCGGCCGCGCATTGTGGCGCTGGCCATGCTGAAACTGATCGACGCCAGAATAAGGATGGCGAGCAGGCCCTTGCCGAGCGTCCCCCACTCCCAGCCGTCGGTGATGAGGCTGCGGAGGCCGTCGAGCACGTAGGTGACCGGGTTGTAGGTGGCAATCGTTGCAAGCCAACCCGTGAGGGCTTCCTTCGGCAGGAACGACGTCGTGAGGAAGGCGAACGGGAAGAAGAGGATGAAGCTTGAGTTGACCGCTGCGGGGTTGCCTGTTTTGAGGGCGATGGCATAGGGGAAACCAGCGAACGCAAGGCCCCAGAGTGCCCCGTAGAACAGGAAGGCAATCATGCCGAGAATGCCGGTGACGAAGCTGACACCGACGGCGAGGCCGAGCAGCAGCACGGGGACCGTGAGCATCATGACTGCCATGAGGTCGGCAGCCATGAGCCCGAGGAGCAATGCGGGTCGCCGGATCGGCGTCAGCAGGAGTCGGTCGAAGTAGCCACCTTGGATATCGGTGACGAGTGCACTTGCTCGGGACACGCCCGTCACGGCGAAGATGATTGACACGGGGAGTTGGAACGCTTTGAAGTCGACGACGACGCCGGACTGTTCGGCGAAGTCCTGGAGGGCGCCGATGTTCACCACGAAGAAGAACACGGGAACAATGAGGGCCGGGATGAAGAACTCGGGCTCGCGGAAGACGCCTCGGCAGGCCCGCTTCGCAACCGTTCTGAGGTCGTGGAAGATCGACGAGCGCCGCGCCAACGGCTGAGCGGGGGTCTGGGTGCCGGTGGTTTGCGTGGTGGTCATGATGCGGTTCCTTCCGTTTCGTCGCCTGTACTTGCGTGACTCTCGGCGAGGTGCGCGCCGGTGACCTGCAGAAAGACGTCATCGAGGGTGGGGGTACGCAACGTGAGCGTCTGCACCGTGACGCCGCTTCCCTTGAGGGCAACAGCGACGTCGGCGATCACCGCAGCACCGTTCGTGGCCGACACGGTCAACTCGCCCGGGCGCGATTCGACGTTCGACACGCCGGCCAATGCGCGCAACTCGGATTCGATCGACGACGTGTCGCCGTCGACTTCGGCGACGATCAAGTCGTTGCCGATCGACTGCTTCAGCGCGGTCGGGGTGCCTTCGGTCTCGAGTTTGCCGGCGGAGATGATGCCGACCCGGTCAGCAAGCTCGTCGGCCTCTTCGAGGTATTGGGTGGTGAGGAAGATGGTCATGCCTTCCTCTCGGTTGAGCTTGCGAACCTCGTTCCACACCGCTGTGCGGCTTGCCGGGTCGAGGCCAGTGGTGGGCTCGT
>JBLIKS010000295.1:0-3939 GCA_047635555.1 Candidatus Azotimanducaceae bacterium | reverse complement strand
GTGGCGATTCCATTGCGGTTGTTCGGCCGATCGGCTGGTATCGCACTTGCGGTTGCGTTCCTGAACATCACTGTCGTTTGGTTGGTCGGCTTCGTGACACGCCGTGCTGGTGGCGCCACTGCAGCAATCAGCGCCCAGGCGATCACGGCGTTGATGGTGTGGACGATGGGCAGCGAGTTGCTCTACGACCCGTGGCAGCCCAACGTGCTGTTCCTACCGTTTTGGCTGCTCCTGTGCTGTGTGTGGGCAGTCGTTGCCGGTCGCGTCTGGCTACTCCCGCTGACCGTCGGCGTCGCATCGTTCGTGATGCAGACCCACCTGAGCTACCTCTTTATCGCGCCGATCATGGTGGGCTTCGCCGTGGCATCGATCCTCTGGGACCGACGAACGTCTGGAAACGGAGCCTTCGACGATCTACGCCGCCCTGCGCTGCTGTCGATCGGCGTTTTCATGGTGCTGTGGAGCCAAGTCCTGATCGAGCAGTTCTTCGGATCGGGCCGCGGCAACCTGACTCGCCTGTTCCTCGCGGGGACCGGTGGGGGACAAGACACCGGGTTCGAAAGCGTGCGCACCGGCGTTCCGCTGGCGCTTCGAATGATGAGTGCGGTCGTGGCGCTGCCACCCTGGTGGGGCCGACCCGGCTATGACGACTCGATCCCCGGCTCGACCTGGGTCGACAGCCCGAACGGACTCACTTTGCAAACACCTGGCCTTGCGTCATTCGGTGTGTCGCTGATCGGGCTGGTGGTGATTGTTGCCATCGTTGCGATGGCGTGGCGTCAGATGCGACGCGTCGAGAACCTCGAAGTGGTGGCAGCTTTCCGAACGTTGACGATGGCAGCCGCCGTTGCGTTCGTGACCCTGGTGATCACACCGATCGACATTCTCGGTATCTCGCCCCACAAGGTCCGATGGATCTGGGTGATCGGCATTTTTCTGACCTATTCCGTGCTCCTTGCAGCGCTCGCCGCTGCTCCGAAGCGCTGGTGCCGGCTTGGCGTCAACGGGCTGGCCGGGCTCAGTGTGGTGGCGCTCGCCTTGACCTTACCGACGTACGTGAGCCAGTCGGGTCCGCTGATTTTCCGTGAGGCAACCGCATCGATCACCAACGTGCGGAGTCAGCTTGACAACTACTTCGAACGTTCAGATGCCCCGAGATCGGTGCTCTTCGACCCGCATGGGATTGGCTTCGGTGAGCCGTATACGCAGCCGATTATGACGCAGTTGATTCATGGCGGCATCGACCTTGCTGTCGACGACCCGAGCCTCGCCCGCCAGTTGGGTCGGAACCGCGTTGCGACACCCGATGAGATCAAGGCGCTGCCGCTTGTCTATGTACGTGCGGGCGCCGAAGCACGTGAAATCCCCGACGGTGCGGAGCGCATTGCGTTCCACGACGGCGACACGAGCCCGTACTCAATTAACGACGTACGCGATCGGGCCGTCGCAGTTTTCCTTGTCCGTCAATAGTGATATCTGCCGAGTCGGTCGATAGTGATAGTAGCAACCGAGGTTGTGGCGCCCGATAGACAAGTTCGGACAGACTTGCCGTGGCTTTCAAGTACAAGCCGGTTCGTGCCGTTACACCTCTGAATGGATCAGACGGATACAAGACTCGTTGTAGTGAGATGCGATGCGTGACGCGTTCGCAGGACACAAAGAGCGGCCCATCGAACTGCCGGTGTCACCGCTCGATTTGTTGGTCGTGGCCCGCGTCATAGCAATCCTGGCGCTCGCGTGTGTCGCGGTCACGTTCAACGATGGCCCAGAGTCCACTCGAGTTGCTTTCTTTCTTGTCGCCGCTGCGGTGGTCCAGCCAGGTCTGCCGATCTTCTGGCGCTTCCAAGACTCGTATCGGCAAGCACAGATGGTGACCGACATCATTGTCTTCGTACTTATTGTCGCCGTCGCTCCGCAGTACTACTGGCTGTGTGCTGTGGTGGCTGCGGGGCTCGTTGGTAACCATGCCGTTCTTGCGAGCGTGCGAAGTTATGTGCTGACGGCAGGACTCACGGTCATAGCGCTCGCGGTTGTCGGCGCCGCCGGGCACGTGGCGCAGTACGAACGAGGTGTTGCGATCCTTGCGATTCTTGCCGCCGGCCTCGGCTATCTCGGACACAACACCCGCGCTTCGATGCGCGCTTCTCGAGAAGACATCCTTCACGTACTGAGTGCCGCCGGGGGATTAGCCCACCTGACAGACCTGTCGGCTGGCGTCATTGATGTTGTTGGCGATACGGAGGCAGTTGTCGGTTGGTCGCGCGAAGACTGGCTGTCGTTGGACCATCGCGAGATAGTTCATCCGGACGATTTTGCTGACTTCTGGCCGGACGTGAACATTCGGGCCGGTGCCCTGGTCGACCGAACTGCACGCATCCGTGCCCGTGATGGGCGCTGGATTTGGATTCGTGATGTGTCGCGCGTGGTGCTGCACGAGAACCGTCCGCATCTCCGTGGGTTCATTATCGACGTGTCCAAACAGCAAGACGGCCTGCATCGGGTGACGACGGAGGCGTTAACTGATGTTCTGACCGGTTTGCGAAATCGGCGTGCACTACTCATGGAACTTGGAGCCCGCAAGCTGAAGTCGCAGCACTACCTCGTGCTGATCGATCTCAATCGCTTCAAAGACGTGAACGACACGCTCGGGCACGAAGCCGGCGACGCGCTGTTACAGGTTGTTGCGGACCGTCTGACTCGCTGCCTCCGACCCGACGACGTACTTGCTCGCCTCGGTGGCGACGAGTTCGCGATTGTCATGGACACAATGATGGACATGTCGGCCGTTGTTGCTGCCGTTGATCGAGTCGCGTTCGAAGTGTCTCGTCCTGTCGAAATTGCTGGAGTCAACATCACGACGTCGATTTCGGCTGGGATTGTCGACGCTCGCCCCGGTGAGGCAGACGAATCGATCATGTTGCATCGAGCTGACATTGCGATGTACGCCGCGAAACGATTGAACCGCATCTCGGCAGTATTCGATGCCGACCTCGAACGGACCTCCGTTCGGCGGGAACAACTCTCCAGGGATCTGTCCAGTGCGTTGGCCAGCGGAGATCTCACTCTGCACTACCAGCCGATCGTCGACACAATAAGCGGCACGATCGTTGGGGGTGAGGGACTGGCGCGATGGGACCACCCAGTCTTTGGACTCCTGACGCCTGCTGCGTTCCTCGACGTCGTATTGATCTCGGACCGATCTGGAGACTTCACGCGGTGCATGGTGCTCGATGCGATCGCCACCGTCCGCACCCTTGCCGATGCAGGATCCGCCGTCACTATTGCTGTCAACCTGCCAATTCGCACGCTCGAAGACGTCGAGTTCGGACGCTGGTTCACCGCAGCGTGCGAGGCCAGTGCCGTCAGCCCCAGTCAGTTGGTCTTCGAGATCACCGAACAAGACATTCACGACACCGAGTCGATCACCTCGGCGATCGACCGGCTTGCGGAGCTCGGCGTCACCATCTCGGTGGACGACTTCGGTGCCGGCCACGCCACGTTCGAACGCCTCCGGTGGCGCAACGTTGCTCAACTCAAACTCGATCGAGACCTCCTCGTCAATGTGGCCACCGACGAGCGGGGACGCGAGGTTCTGCGGTCGATTCTCGACTTGGCGGCGCGGCTCGGCTACGACGTGGTCGCTGAGGGCGTGGAGACCGACGAACAGTTTGCCTTGCTCCGCGAGCTGGGCTGCCCACATGCCCAGGGGTATCTTTTCGCACGCGCAATGATTCGGTCCAAGTTCATCGACTGCGCACTCCGCGGTCGAGTGCCATCGGCAATCGACCCCGTTCGCGCTCGTTGACAGTGGCCTGACGGCACGTGTTCGGCCACCGATGTACGGGGTGGTAGGGGGTGGTCTGGGCAGGACCGTCGCCCGGTGGTGGCTCTAGCCAGTTGCCAACGACTTCTTCGGGTCGAAGAACGGACGCTCGACAA
>JBLIKS010000294.1:0-3943 GCA_047635555.1 Candidatus Azotimanducaceae bacterium | reverse complement strand
GCTCCGGCTCTCCTCGAGATTCTCGCCTGCCCCGAAGACAAGGGCGCGCTCTACTACCTCGAAGCAGAATCCATCCTGTACAACCCGCGTCTGCAGCGCAGCTACGCAATCCGCGACGATATCCCCGTCATGCTGATCGACGAATCGACAACGGTCGATGCCGACGAGCACGGCCGGATCATGGGTGTCATCGGCGATGCGGGCATTGCCCCGACGTTCAGCTGATGCCACCGGGCGGTGATTCGCCCGAGTTGGCAATAATCCGTCTAAACATTCAAGAATGTCCAGACACCGCCGATGACTAAAACAAGAAAGTTTTCGATCGCCGTGCGGGTCTGATGAACCTGCCCTTTATGACGAATGGGTTACGATGTCTCAGATGAGTTCGAAGAAATGGCTCCGACGCACTTTCGGTGCAGCACTTGTATGTGCGAGCCTGGTGTCCGTTACTGCAGTCAGCGGCCCGTCTGCTGGCGTTGTGTCAGCACAAACGTCGATCGATGCCGGTGGCGAGTTCCATCCGCTCACTCCGAGGCGCATCCTGGACACGCGCCCTGGCGCCAACAGCCTCAACGACGTTGCGCCGAAGGGCCCCAAGGCGGCCGGTTTTGGTACTGGCACCAGCATCAGGAACGGCGAGTTCAACTTCAACCCGCTGGGGCGCGGGGGTCTTCCTGCTGACGCTGACGACATCTTGGCGGTCGTTGCGACCGTTACGGTCGTCGACTCGACGCGCGGCGGCTATTTGGCGGTGTACCCGAAGGGCGTCGTATTCGGTGGCCCAGACGGCAAGGGCGACGTCTCAGCGCTGATCACCTATGCGCCCGGCCAGGCTGTGCCGAACCTCGCAATCGTCGGCGTCGGCGACGACAACTCGATCACGTTCAACTTGTTCATGGATGGGGCCGGTACGGCCAACGTGGTCGTCGACGTGTTCGGCTTTATTTCAACCTCGAAATACGGAACCTCTGGTTCACGCCTGGAGATCGTGACTCCGGGTCGAATTCTCGACACCCGCACAGCACCGAATCCCCGACCGGGCAAGAGCATGGGCCCCAAGGACAGTATCGCCCTGCAGATCCGCGGCGCTGATGCCGTCGAGCCGAAGGTCACCGATATCGTGCCCAATGATCCGTCGATCACTGCGGTCATGGTCAACTTGGCGCTCGTCAACAACAAGGCCGGCAGCAAGGCGACATACATTACTGCGACACCCGATCCGCTGGGCACGGGCAAGCCGACGGCGAGTTCCCTCGCAGCGGCCGGCATCGTCAAGGCGAACACGGCGATTGTGCCGATCGGTAAGGATGGAAAAATCCATCTCTATAACCTCGCGGGCGACATGGACCTCGTTGTGGACGTGCTCGGCTACTTCAAGTCCGGTGTCGATGCCTCGACCAATCGTGGCCGAGTCGTGCCACTGCAGGCGCCGTTCCGAGCATTTGACACTCGCCTCGCCGAGTTCGGTGATGCACCATTGCAGGCCGGAAGCGCTGAGGAGTGGAGTTTTGAGAACTTCGCTGATTCGGTCACCCTGAACCCGGGTGCCACCAATGAGCAGAAGGGCCCGAAACAACAGGGGTTCATCGGCGATCTCGTCGCTGTCGGCCTGCAAAACCCTTCTGGGTCGGGCTCGTACCTGCAGTTGGTCCCCGGCGGCCTCACGACTCGTCCGTTGTCGGCCAACGTCAACTTCGGTATCGGCGAAGCAGTGCCGAACATGTCGCTCGTCAAATACGGCGAGAGCGGCACTGACAAGCACGTGATCGAAGCATTCAACGCCCACGGCTCTGTCGACTACCTCCTCGACGTGTACGCCATCGTCCTCGACGACTGAGCACAGCGCTCGACGACTGAGCACAGCGCTCGACGACTGAGCAACCGACATCGGCGGTACGCCGCCACAACTGAGACTCTGCTTGACCGGCCGCAACCATTTGGTTGCGGCCGGTAGGCTGTCCGGACCGAATCACCGGGCTGATTCGATCGGTGCCTGAAGGCCCCGGCCCGGTTCGAAGAGCCATCCGCCAACCGGCGCGTGGCATTCCGAAACCATGCCTCCGAAGGGGACCCCCAATGACTGACACCGCACTCTCGCGCCTCGCCGAGACCAAAGACTTCCGCGTCGCCGACCTTGATCTTGCGCCGTTCGGCCGCAAAGAGATGATCCTCGCCGAGCACGAGATGCCCGGCCTGATGGCGACCCGCAAGGAGTTCGGCGCGTCGAAGCCGCTCGCTGGCTGCCGCATCTCCGGCTCGCTGCACATGACGATCCAGACAGCCGTCCTCATCGAGACGCTCACGACGCTTGGCGCCGAGGTCCGCTGGGCCAGCTGCAATATCTTCTCGTCGCAAGACCACGCAGCAGCAGCAACGGTCGTTGGCCCGCACGGCACCATCGACAACCCGCAGGGCGTCCCGATCTTCGCTTGGAAGGGCGAGACACTGGAGGAGTACTGGTGGTGCACCGACCAAATGATGACGTGGCCCGACGGCCCGAACGGTGAGGTCTACGACGGCCCGAACATGATCCTCGACGATGGCGGCGACGCCACGATGCTGCTGCACAAGGGTGTCGAGTTCGAGAAAGCCGGCGCGGTTCCGGATCCGACCGAGGCAAGCAACGCCGAATTCGCGATTGTTCTCGGCCTGCTCCAGCAGTCGCTCAAGACCGATCCCGGCAAGTGGACCCGTATGGCTGCCGGTGTCAAGGGCGTCACCGAAGAGACCACCACGGGCGTCAAGCGCCTCTACAAGATGATGGAAGACGGCGAGCTGTTGTTCCCGGCCATCAACGTCAATGACTCGGTCACCAAGTCGAAGTTCGACAACCTGTACGGGTGCCGCCACAGCCTGGTCGACTCCATCTCCCGCGCCACCGACGTCATGATTGGCGGCAAGACCGCACTCGTCCTTGGTTACGGCGACGTTGGCAAGGGCTGCGTACAGTCGCTGCAGGGCCAGGGCGCTCGTGTCATCGTCACCGAGATCGACCCGATCAATGCGCTGCAGGCCGCCATGGAAGGCCTCCAGGTCATGCCGCTCGAAGACTGCGTCGAGAACATCGATATCTTCGTGACCGCATCGGGCAACTTCGACCTGATCAGCATCGAGTCGATGAAGAAGATGAAGCACAACGCCATCGTCTGCAACATCGGCCACTTCGACAACGAGATCGACATGGCCGGCCTCGCCCGCTCGGGCGCCGTTCGTGACGAGCTCAAGCCCGGCACCGACGTCTGGAAGTTCGAAGACGGCAAGCAGATCATCATCCTTGCCGAGGGTCGCCTCGTGAACCTGGGTTGCGCCACCGGGCACCCGAGCTTCGTGATGTCGTGCTCGTTCACCAACCAGGTGCTCGCCCAGATGGAGCTGTTCAACAAGACCGAGCAGTACCCGCTCGGTGTCTACGTGCTCCCGAAGCACCTCGACGAAAAGGTTGCCCGTCTGCACCTCGACGCCCTCGGCGTGAAGCTGACGCAGCTCACCGACGAGCAGGCCGAGTACCTCGACATGGACCCGTCGGGGCCATTTAAGCCCGAGACCTACCGCTACTGAGCAGTCGTTCAGCAGCCTGACTGGCGATGGGCCCCGACGATGTCGGGGCCCATCGTCGCGTCTGAGGTCACCGACCGAGCCGACGTGTAACCAGTGTGACCAGGGTGAACGCGGCCTGCGGTGGGTGGCCATGGGGATTGGGTTGGCTTGTCAGCGAAGGGCAGCCGGCAGCGGCTCGACCACTCGCCATTTGGCGACGAGATGACACAATTACTGCTAATTCTTTGTCAAGTTCTCGTCTGTCCTGACGAAACCTTAAGGGTACGGCGTCCAGCGGGGGTGTCGTCTTAACCGAAGGAATGATTCCAAGATGAAGAGCAAGATGAAGATGAAGAGCATGCGTAAGAAGTCCGTAGCGATCCTGGCCGGCCTCGCCGTTGCAGGT
>JBLIKS010000293.1:0-3997 GCA_047635555.1 Candidatus Azotimanducaceae bacterium | reverse complement strand
CGTCAGAGCGTTCGTCGGTTGAAGAGTTTGTGTCGCTGTGGCAAGACGACGACGGATCGTTCCGTCTCTCTGGTCGCCTCGATGCCGATGCGGGGATGATCGTGCAAGCCGCACTCGATGAAGCCCGCGACCGGCTATTCCAGCGCGGCGACTTCGGTGCCGGGCTCGCCGAAGCGTTGGTCGAAATGGGTCAAAGTTCACTCGGCTCGGTGAGCGATCCGGCTCGCCGTTCACGGTTTCGGGTCAACCTGTTCATCAACACCGACCACGACGAACGGGGTATGGCCGACGCGGCCGGTTGGAATGTGCCCGACGCGATCCGCCGCTACCTCACCTGCAACGGCACGCTCACCCCCGTGTTCTTAGACAACGGGCTGCCGGTGTCGGTTGGTCGTGCCCAGTACGTCGTACCCGCCCGGACCCGCACCGTCATTGAGCACCGCGACCACGGCGCCTGTCGGGTCCCGGGCTGTGATGCGACGCTCGGTCTTGAAGTGCACCACCTGATCCATTGGGAACATGGTGGCCGGACCGACACCGACAACTTGCTGCTCGTGTGCGGCAAACATCATCGAATGCACCACCGAGGCCGACTCGACATCACCGGCAACGCCGACCAACCTGACGGCCTCGAATTCCGCAACCAACACGGCCGGATCATCACCCCATCAGGTGCAGCACCGACCGTGCCAACCGGGCCGCCACCGAAACCGGCGGCCGTCTATGCGCATCCCGACGGCGGGCGGATGGACACCGGGCAGATCTACTTCAACCCGCCCCGCACCTACTACGACGACCTCCGCCAACGCATGCGGACCGACACCGAATACCTCGCAAAAATCCAGCCGCCCGGCCTGCACTAACCGGCCTGCACTCCCTGAAACAGGGCCTTCCACTCAGCGTGCAACGCGGAGGAACTCGTGGAAGTCGACCGGTGTTGCGACGTCGAGCTGGTCGTAGCGGCAGTCGGCGGGCAGGCGGTCGTCGCTCCACTGGAGGAACGAAACGCCGTGACGAAACCTGCCACCTTCGAGCTGGCCAAAGGTGACTTCGGCAACCAGCCCCATCTTGATCGGAACGAACGACAGGTCTTTGCCGACATTCCAGCGGCTTCCAGCTGACTGCGTCTGCGGCTTGTTCGACTCGGCTGCAGCTTGCGCCTGCTCATCTTGCCATTGCACCCAATCGCGCCACGGGTGATCGACAAGCGGGTCGTGCGTGCGCGGTTCAAGCTCGCCAAGCAACTCGCTGCGTCGCTTGACCGAGAAGGACGCGGCCACGCCAACGGAATGCATCTCACCATCGGCATCAAACAGCCCAAGCAGCAGCGACCCGACGCCGTTGCCATCTTTGTGGACTCGGTAGCCAGGCACCGCGCACAACGCCGTGCGCTGATGCTTGACCTTGACCAGGCTGCGCTTGCCTGGCGCGTAGACGCCGTCAAGAGGCTTGGCGATGATGCCGTCGAGGCCAGCACCTTCGAACGTACTGAACCAGTCGTGAGCCACAACCCGGTCGGTGCTTGCCGGCGTGAGATGCACGACGTCATTGGGAGCGAGCGCCTCGACGAGGACATCCCGACGCGTGGACATGGGCTCGTCCATCAGTGAACGGTCGTCGAGAGCCAGCACATCGAAGGCCACGAACGCCGCCGGGGTTTCCGCTGCGAGACGATCGACTCGCGATTTCGCCGGATGGATCCGCTGGAGCAGCGCATCGAAGTCCAGGCCATCGCCGCCACTGTCGGCAACGACGATCTCGCCATCAACAACACACCGATCAGGAAGCGCCGCGAGTAGCGGTTCGATCAGCTCAGGGAAGTAGCGATTGAGAGGTTTGAGCTTGCGACTGACCAACTCGATGTCGACGCCATCGCGGAAGATGATGCATCGGAAGCCATCCCACTTCGGCTCGAACAACCAGTTGTCACCGTCGGGGATGTGGCGTGCCAGTTTCGCCAACATCGGCTGGACCGGCGGGGTAACGGGAAGATCGGCGATCACGAAGCAATTCTCGCGCGCCCAGCGGTTCATCTCGCGGCCCCGCTGCGGGTATGTTGCGGTAGTGAGCATGCAGGAAAAATTGGACGAACTGGCCGAGCGTCGCGCGGAGGCCCGCAACCCTGGATCTCAGCGGTCGATCGACCGCCAGCACGAGAAGGGCAAGATGCTCGCTCGGGAGCGGATCGACTACTTCCTCGATGATGGTTCGTTCCACGAACTCGATCAGCTGGCCCGGCACCGCGCGCAGGCGTCAGGTCTCGAAGAACGGCCCTACACCGATGGTGTGATCACCGGCTGGGGCACCGTCGACGGCCGTAAGGTTTTCGTGTTCTCGCAAGACTTCACCGTCTTCGGCGGCGCACTCGGCGAGGTGTTCGCCGAGAAGATCCACAAGCTGATGGATCTGTCGATCAAGGTTGGTGCTCCCCTGATCGGCCTCAACGACGGCGCAGGCGCCCGTATCCAAGAGGGCGTGGTCAGCCTCGCCAGTTACGGCGGCATCTTTCACCGCAACGTCCAGGCCTCCGGCGTTGTGCCGCAGATTTCGGTCATTCTCGGCCCGTGTGCCGGCGGCGCCGTGTACAGCCCCGCAATGACCGACTTCATCTTCATGGTCCGCGAGACCAGTCACATGTTCATCACCGGCCCCGACGTCGTCAAGACGGTGACCGGCGAAGACGTCACGCTCGAAGAACTCGGTGGCGCAATGAGCCACGCTTCGAAGTCGGGCGTTGCCACGTTCGTCGCGGACGACGAGAAGTCTTGCCTCGACGACGTGCGCTTCCTGCTCTCGTTCCTCCCGGCCAACAATCTTGAAGAGCCGCCGGCAGATGAGCCGACCGACGACCCAGATCGCGATTGCCCCGAACTGCGCGACATTCTTCCCGCCTCACCGAATCTGCCGTACGACATGACCGAGGTCGTACGTACCTGCGTCGACGATGGCGAATTCTTCGAGTACTTCCCGCACTTCGCGAAGTCGATCATCTGCGGCTTCTCGCGAATTGACGGCAAGCCTGTCGGAATCGTTGGCAACCAACCGAAGGTGCTCGCTGGCGTCCTTGACATTGAGTCGGCCGAAAAGGCTGCTCGGTTTGTTCGCACATGCGACGCGTTCAACATTCCACTCATCACGTTCGTCGACGTTCCCGGCTTCCTGCCCGGCGTCGACCAGGAATATGGCGGCATCATCCGCCACGGCGCCAAACTGCTGTACGCCTACTGCGAGGCCACCGTCCCGCGCATCTCAATCATCACCCGCAAGGCCTACGGCGGCGCATACGTCGTGATGGACTCAAAGTCGATTGGTTCCGACCTCGCCTTCGCGTGGCCCACCGCCGAGCTCGCCGTCATGGGCCCCCAGGGCGCCGTCGAAATCGTTTACCGCCGCGAATTGCAACAAGCTGCCAACCCGGTCGAGCGACGCGCCGAGCTCGTTGCGCAATACACCGAGAAGTACGCCAACCCGTACGCCGCTGCCGAGCGCGGCTACATCGACGACGTGATCGACCCCGCCGATACACGGCGCAAGCTCGTTGCTGGGTTGCGGATGCTGTCCACCAAGCGGGAGGAACTGCCGAAGCGCAAGCACGGCAACGTTCCACTCTGATCGACGTCAGGCCAGTGGATTGGCAATTGCGTCACCAACTCGCAGCGCCGATCGTTCCTCGACCAATTCGCTGGAAGCATCGTCACTCCCCGACCAGAGAATCCTGGTTGGGCGACGACGACCCGTCGACCGACAATGCGCCCGACAGCAAACCAGCTCAATAAGATCACGTACGTGAACATCACGATGTCGCCGGCCCCGACCGACGAAGAAGCTGCAGCAATCGTCGCAGCCACTGAAGTGCTGTGGCCGAAGGCTGCAACCCTGGGTCCGGTCAGCGAGCCGCGCAACACCTCGTGGCGTTTCAGCAGTAGAAGCTGGGCCCAGCCCACACCGATTCGTCGCTCGCGCCCCTGGCGCTGATCCGGCGTCGCACTCCCGGCGA
>JBLIKS010000292.1:0-3999 GCA_047635555.1 Candidatus Azotimanducaceae bacterium | reverse complement strand
ACCACCGCCGGCAGCTGATCGCTCTGGGATGCGATCAAAGTCATGAGAAAGCGGGCATTGACAACGACACTCGGTGTTAAGTACAGTTGAACACTGTGCAGCTGAGCTACGTGAGCATCGTCACCGAGGGTCTCGACGAGCTCAGGGATTTTTACGTCGAGGCGCTCGGTATGACCGAGCTGTCGGCCTGGAGCCACGACGGGTTCCGTGCCCTGCAGGCGTCCCCAGGCGTGGTGCTCGCACTCCACACACCGGCCGGACTTGGCGAGCTCGGCCTCGGCGCCAACGACGCAGCGCGCTGTGGTTCTGTGCTGGCCTTCGACCCCGGTAACGCCGAGGAGCTCCTTCTGCTCCACGAGCAACTCGTGGCTCGCGGTGTCCCGGTGGTTCGCACGCCGTTCAACACGCCGTACGGCTCGCTGCAGGTGATCCATCGCGACCCCGATGGCAACGCATTCCGACTCAACACGTTCACCTCACCCCCTGGGAGCACCACATGACCATCAACTCAGGCACCACCGGCATCGATGCCATCAAGCGAGGCGACATCCCCGTTCTCGACATCTCCGCTGCGAGAAGCGACGATGCCGAGCGACGCGCTGCGCTCGCCGCCCAACTCGGTGCTGCGTGTGAGTCCATCGGGTTTCTCGTCATCACCGGACATGGCGTCGAGCCGGCGACCCTCGACTCACTCACCGGCGCCGCACGCGAGTTCTTTGAGTCCGATGACGACGAAAAGATGAAATGGCTCCCACCGAGCCCCTACGTGTTCAGAGGGTTCTTCCCGATCCAGACCTCGGCGCTCGCTGGCAGCTTGGACGTCGAGACTCCGCCGGACCTGTGCGAGGTGTTTGCCGTCAACCGTTTCGACGACCCAGGCGCAGCCGAAGCTGCCGGTGTCGGACCGGGCAGAGAGGGGTTCTTCGCTCCCAACATCTGGCCCGAGATCGACGGGTTCCGCGATGCTTGGACCGCGTACTACGCCGACATGGAAGCGCTCTCGAACCACCTCATGTCGTTGATGGCCATCTCGCTCGGACTCGAAGAGGACTGGTTCGTCGACAAGATCGACCAACACATCTCGAACCTCGTCGTCAACCACTACCCGGCACAGAACCAGCCGCCCGCAACAGGCCAGATCCGTCGTGGCGCGCACACCGACTACGGATCCCTCACGGTGCTCTACCAAGACAACAATCCCGGCGGCCTGCAGGTCGAATTGTCCGATGGGACTTGGGCCGACGTGCCGCACATCCCGGGCTCGTTCGTCGTCAACCTCGGTGATCTCATGGCAGCCTGGACTAACGATCGGTGGGTGTCGACCATGCATCGCGTGGTCAACCCCGAACCCGAACTCGGTCGCACATCACGGATGTCAGTCGCGTTCTTCCACCAGCCCAACTATGACGCTGAGATTGTGTGCATCCCCAGCTGCACAAGCATCGACGATCCACCACGCCACGAACCCGTCTCGTCGGGCCAGTGGGTGATCGACAAGCTCTCCAAATCCGTCAGCTGATCCCCGCCCACCTCGTCGCGGTCGACCCTGACGAAATCTAGAGTCACTGACCAACCAGCCCGAAAATCGCGGCCCGAAACACGGCGAGCCGCGCCGTAGAACCGGCGAAGTCGAACGCCTCCAACCCCAACTTGGCTGCTCGATGATCACGCCTCGCTCCGCCCGCTGGCCCCGCTCGCGAACGGCCTGGTTGGCGTCGACGACGAGCTCACTACGACATCAAGCCGTGGCGGTCGAGGAAATCGAGTGCCGCATTGCGGAATGTGTCGCGCGATGCCAGTTCGTCGTGGATGAGGTGGCCCGCTCCCTCGATCACGAACACCTCGGTCGCCGGCGAGATGTCGGCGAATGTGTGTGCCGACTCAGGCGAGGCGACCGCATCGGGCTTCACCGGATCCGCACATACGACGAGCGACGGCACAGCGAAAGGCAGTGCGGGATCGAGAAACGCTTCGATGTCGCCGGTGAGCACCGGGTCAAGCACAGACGCATCGAGGCGCAGCATCGATTCGGCCATCTGCTCGATTCCATCGGAGTGAAGGCTGTCACCGAATGTGCCTCCCGATGCCGAAGGTGTGGCAGCAAGGATGCCGGCGAGCGCGTCGACGGTGATCCCCGAGGCTTGGAGTTGGGGCACCGACTCGCGCATCAGCTTGAAGGTCGCGAGCAGCGAGTTCCCTTCGAGTGCCGGTTTGCCGCTGCCGCCGAGCCCAAGCGGGGGATCTTCCATGATGGCTGCCCGGAGCAAATCGGGGTGACGCTGTGCGAGCGCGGCGGTTGTGACGCCGCCGAGGGAGTGTCCAATCACGATTGCAGGCTGTCCGGCGACCTGTTCGAGTACCGCGAGGGCATCGCTGACGTAGCCCGATGCGGAATACTGGTCGCCAGCCCGGTCAGAGTTGCCGTGACCTCGGAAGTCCAGCCCGAGCACGCGAAAGCGCTCGGTCAGGTCCGGCACGAGCCAGTTCCAGGTTCCGCTGTAGGAAGTAATGCCGTGCATTAGCAGGATCGGTGGCGCGGACGGCGCGCCGTCGTCGGTCACGTTGAGTTCGATCGAGCCGTTGCGAATCTTCACGACCGGCACAATAGACCGAGCCTCACCTGCACAAGCTCTTGGTCGAAGCAGACCAGCGGTTATGCAATGGATCGAGTCCCTAACTAGGTTCAGCAGTCGCCAACACACCTAGCTGGCTGGACCAACCCGTCAGCTACTGCACCTACAACGGGCGCACGAGGAAACTCGCACGTATAGGGCCATCTGGCCCGTTCCCGGTTGCCGACCAGGGATAACCAATGTGTCCCAGTCAAATTGTCTGTCAATCAGCCAACACAGATCCGACTGTGCCTCCGAAGGGCCGCCCCACCCGACATATCAGCAACTGCGATTATCGGGCGCCCGGTAAGGGCCGCAGTGTGCGTCGGTCGGCGAATCTCGGGGGCAGCGTGGGAGCTACCGTCTCGTCGATCGTGACAGTCGCTTCTATGATGCGATCATCGAAGTCGCTTTGGACGATAGGCCAGGTTGAAGGTCGCAGTGACGAAACAAGTCAACAGGCTGAGGCTCTTCCACTTTAGGAAGGCGGGTGGCACGAGTCTGCGATCCTTTGTGCGAGAGCTCGCGAAGCACTACTCGATCGATAGCAGCGTTGCTGAAGGGCACTCGCTCGACGCCTCAGATTACTTCGAGGCGGCGGCTACTGAACTGCATCTCACATCGTTGCGAGACCCGATGGCAAGAATCAAGAGTTCGTATCTATTCGAAGGACGGTGGCCCCAACAAGACCTAGTGCGGTCAACAGCAGACGCCGTGCCATTTGACGTCTGGGTCAACAAGGTGCGCTCTACGCCGCCCAGCTCGTTCTTGTGGGTATGCGTGTCCAACTACTATGTGAAGTCGCTGATCGGCTACCCAGCGATCGGCGGCGAAAAAATCGGCCGTTCGGAGCTGGATTTGGCGAAGCAGGTCCTTGAGAAATTCGACATCGTGTTGATCTGCGAGTGGATGAGCAGGCCACAGACGAACGATTATCTTGCGGCGATGCTGAACTTCGCCATGCCGGTCCCGCACGAGCGGTATCCGACGGCGGTTGCGAACCCGGTTTTGGATCTCGATGAGATCTTCGACGACGTGTCCATTCGACAACTGGTCGCCGATAACAGCATCGACGCCGAGCTATATTCCTTTGCCTGCGACCTAGCCGAAAGCCGTATGCGGAAACCGTATGCCGTCAACGAATTCAGCTTTGGAGATACGCAAGAACTCGGCCGGTTGGACTTGGTATCAGTCGGCCACGGATCCGACACCGAAGTCGATAGGGCGCCTCTTGCAGCAAATCGTCGTTGGACTCTGCTTGGTCGGCTTCGAGAAACTCTTCGTCAACGCCGTTGACCAGCCGGTCTCGTCGAGCAATTCGGCTGTCTTTATTGAGAGCGAAACAGGCCGCTCGCACGGCCGAATCAGAACTGGTCTCCAGCGCGGC
>JBLIKS010000291.1:0-4010 GCA_047635555.1 Candidatus Azotimanducaceae bacterium | reverse complement strand
GCACTCGATTGCAGCCCAAGGCGGCATCAATGCGGCGAAGAACTATCAGGGCGATGGCGACAGCGTTCATCGTCTGTTCTACGACACCGTCAAGGGCGGTGACTTTCGTGCCCGCGAGGCGAATGTTCACCGTCTCGCTGAAGTGTCGGTCAAAATCATCGATCAGATGGTTGCTCAGGGTGTGCCATTCGCACGCGAGTACGGCGGCCTGCTCGCCAACCGCTCGTTCGGTGGCGCCCAGGTCAGCCGCACATTTTATGCACGCGGCCAGACCGGCCAGCAGCTGTTAATTGGTGCATACCAGCAGCTCGCCCGCCAGATCGGCTTGGGCAACGTCAAGCTCTGGAACCGCATTGAGTTGGTCGACGTCGTCACCGTCGACGGTAAGTGTGCCGGCATCGTGACCCGCGACCTGATGAATGGCGAGGTCAAGTCGCATTCAGGCCACGCTGTCGTGCTTGCGACCGGCGGGTATGGCAACGCCTTTTACCTGTCGACGAATGCAATGGCGTGCAACGTCACTGCGGCATGGCGTGCACATCGCCGAGGGGCGGCGTTCGCGAACCCGAGCTACACGCAGATCCATCCAACGTGTATTCCGCAAGCCGACGACTTCCAGTCAAAGCTGACGCTGATGTCCGAGTCGCTCCGCAACGACGGTCGCATCTGGGTTCCAAAGGATGCTGACGAGACCCGACCCGCCGCGCAGATCCCCGAAGATGAACGCGACTATTACCTCGAGCGGATTTACCCGAGCTTCGGCAACCTTGCACCGCGTGACGTGTCGTCACGAGCTGCAAAGCGGCTTGTCGACGCTGGTCAGGGTGTCGGCCCATTGAAGAATGGTGTCTACCTTGACTTTGCTGAGTCGATCGACCGGCTCGGCCTCGACACGATCGTCGAGCGCTACTCGAACCTGTTCGAAATGTACGAGCGCATCACCGGTGAAGATCCCCGGGAGTCGCCAATGCGTATCTACCCGGCGAGCCACTACACGATGGGCGGATTGTGGGTCGATTACGAACTGCAGACGACGATCCCCGGCTTGTTCTGTATTGGTGAAGCGAACTTCTCCGATCACGGAGCAAACCGCCTCGGTGCGTCGGCGTTGATGCAAGGCCTCTCCGATGGCTACTTCGTGCTCCCGTACACCATTGCCCCATACCTCTCCGATCTGCTCAACAAGCCGATCCCAGACACCAGCCACGAGGCCTTTGTCACTGCCGAGCAAGAGGCGCGAGACCGTTTCCAGGGATACCTCGACATTGGCGGAACGAAAGGCCCCGATCACTTCCATCGTGAACTCGGCCGGATCATCTGGGACTACTGCGGCATGGATCGCAACCAGATCGGCCTTGAGAAGGCGCTCGCCGAGATCCCGGCGCTCCACGCCGAGTTCAAGAAAGACCTCCGAGTCACCGGTTCAGGAACAAGCCTCAACCAGACGCTCGAAAAGGCAGCACGAGTCGACGACTTCTTCGAACTCGGTATCTTGATGTGCCAGGACGCACTCACCCGTGAAGAGAGCTGCGGCGGTCACTTCCGTTCCGAGCACCAGACCGACGAGGGTGAGGCGCTTCGTAACGATGACGACTTCGCACACGTGACGGCCTGGGAGTGGAGTGGCAACCCGTCTGAGCCAATCGAACATCGCGAAAAGCTCGAGTACGAAGTCGTCCATTTGGCGACCCGTTCGTACAAGTAATCGCGGCAGCCCCATCATCTGATTCGCATCTGGGAAGTAAGAGACACCACGTGAGCAACCTCTCCAACATCAACCTCAAGATCTGGCGCCAGGACGGTCCCAATTCGCAGGGCCGCTTTGAGACCCATCAGATCCCCGAGATCAGTGATGAAGCTTCGTTTCTTGAGATGCTCGACATCTTGAACGAACGCCTCATCGAAGAAGGCAAGGAAGCGGTGGTTTTCGACCACGACTGCCGCGAAGGCATCTGCGGCACCTGTTCGCTGATGATCGACGGCCAGGCGCACGGCCCGCAGCGCGGTACAGCAACGTGCCAACTCCATATGCGGCAGTTCGAGTCTGGCGCAGAGATCGTGATCGAGCCGTGGCGAGCCTCGGCATTCCCGATCATCAAAGATCTCATGGTCGATCGCTCAGCGTTCGACCGCATCATCGAAGCGGGCGGTTACATCACCGCGCCGACCGGTGGGGCGCCCGACGCCAACCTCATCCCGATCCCGAAGCCGGTCGCTGACGCGTCGATGGACGCAGCGGCCTGCATCGGTTGCGGAGCATGTGTTGCCGCGTGTCCGAACGGCGCAGCGAGCCTCTTTACCGGAGCGAAGATTTCGCACCTGAACCTGCTTCCGCAAGGTCAGGCCGAGCGGTATAAGCGCACCGAGGCCATGGTCGAGGAGATGGATTCCCACTTCGGTTCCTGTACCAACCACGGCGAGTGCGAGGCCGCGTGCCCGAAAGAGATTTCGATCGACAACATCGCCACGATGAACGCTGACTACGCAAGGTCGAAGTTCAAGAACCGCAAAGCCCTGTCCCGCTAGACAGGCTTGCCACCGGAACCGCTTGCGAAGGCGTGAGGTCGATGCGCACGTGAGGCGCACCTACCTCACGCCTTCGTCGCGTTGAGACAGCGATCTCAGCTGCCGGGTGGGAGCGTGACAGCGGTGGTATAGCGGTTGTGATTGATCGTGTCGCCAGCGGTCATTGTGAGTTCGATCGAAAGCTCACCGAGCGTGTCGGGCACGGTTAAATCGATCGTGCCCACCTTGACGACGTCGTCGGCCCCGACCGGTCCACCGAAGCGCCAACGTTGCTCACCACCTGCCCACGAGGCAATGGCGTCGACCACGGCGAAGTCAATCGGTTCACGCAGGTCGCTGATCAGATGCACGTCAAGCTTCATCCGGTCGCCCTCGTTGATCCACTCCGGCGGCTGGTCGGCCACGACGAGAACTGACGCGCAGGCGGCTTGCACAACGGCAAAGGCATCTTTCGGGACGCGTGCGTGATCGAGGATGCTTGCCGAGATGACGGGTGCAGGGTCGGCGAGTGCATAGAAACAAAAGCCACCTGACGGCCGATACTTCAGCCGGCGGAGTGTCTCGATCTGTGTCTTCAACACATGTGATTGATACTGCTGAGTCGTGTCACGCCATTGTTCGTATGACTCGAATGACCCGGGCGGGAACAGCTGCTCGAACTGGTCGCGCTGGTACCCGTACTCGACCTCAAGGCGCGCCCAGTCCAGATTTGGCCAGTCGTGGTTGCGGAGTTGTTCGTCGATGAAGGGCGCCGTGTGCGGCGGTGCATGCGCGCCGAATTCTGAAACAAAACGAACGAGCCGCGGTATTCGCGTGGCAAACCGTGCAAGGTCTTCGGCTTTGCCTCGATGCCAACCGAACCAGATGTGCGTATCGGTCCCGCTGAGCTGTGGGAAGTGGGGAAGGACTCCGGAGTGAGCGACTGTTTCGCGGCTGGAGTCGGCTTTTTCAAAGGATCGCTTGACCCATCGATCGAGCACCGATTTGTTCCACGATGGCAATTGCTGCGCGAGGACGGTGCGTGTGCGCTTCTTCCAGTCAGAACGGTCGGCGCCCGCCGTCGCGGCCGGGTCGTTGTGGGCTGTCCATTGGATGATCGACGGGTGATGACCGAGGGCATCAACAGCGGCTTTGGCCTGACCGACCGCTTGCTCGCGCACCGACCGGGCATGGCCCCACTGGAGTGGGAAGTCTTGGAGGATCAACATGCCGAGTTCGTCCGCTGCCTTGTACACCTCGCGGTTCGCGATGTGGCCGTGCACGCGCACCGCGTCGAGACCGAGTTCGACGGCCAGCTCGATGTCTCGTCGGACGGCGGCGGCGTCGGCATCGGCCAGCCCGGCGCAAGTTGGCAGCACGTTGGCGCCTTTCAGGAAGAGCTGCTCACCGTTGATCGAGCAGATCCATTTGTCCCACGACACTTGACGTAACCCCGTGCGGCGCACCCGTCGATCGCTGACCTCAGGCGCGGCGTCAGGCGTATC
>JBLIKS010000290.1:0-4018 GCA_047635555.1 Candidatus Azotimanducaceae bacterium | reverse complement strand
GCTCGCTCTCGAGCGTCTCGGTGTTGGAGCTCAGATTCAGTTCTGTCGTGTGGACCGCGATCCCGCCGGGGGTGAGGCAACCCAAGCTGTTTTTCACGAAGTCGAGGCCATGACGAATCGAACCCAAATGCTCGAAGCAGCACGCTGACCAGCAAAAGTCGAAGTCGACGAGGTCGTTGTCGATGTGGTTCATGTCGACCGGCCGATACGTGACTCGCTCGCGGAATGTGTCGGGTTCGCACAGGCCAGGGTTCGGAAGGTCCTCGATCGACATCGAGTGTTGGCCAGTCTCGCGCCAACCTACGCCCTCACTGATTTCACCTGGTGCATCGCTGGCAAGCACGGTGCATCCGCGGCCGGCGAAACTTGCTGGAAGTGATTCGGACCCGACGCCGAAGCCGAGGCCCCGGCGGCCGGCTTGCAGCATGTCGTGTTCGAGTAGGTGGTGGAGCACGTAACCCACTTCCCATAGCTTGCGGTGGAAGGTAGGAGTGAATCCAACCATGCCGAGGAGTTCAGCAAAGCGAGGGTGTCGCATGTCGGCTGCTGAGCAAGTGGCGTACTGCATGAACGGAGCTGCAGCGTTGAGCGTTACGTTCTCGACTGGCGGTACGAAAACGGCGCGGGGGTTGGCCAAGATCGCAGGAGCCGGCGGCGCAGGAGTTGCGTCGACGACCATGCGTGCCTGATGTGCAGCACGAGCATCTAGGTGTTGCAAGATTGGTGACAGGAGGCTCCGGGCTACCGATCGAGCAGACATGGCAATGATTCTGACAGATGTCCGAATCTGTCAGTAATTGCGGAGGCGCTTGCTCAGGTCGTTGAGGCGCTTCTTCTCGGAGCTGCTGAGCGAATCCATACCGGATTCGCCGATTTTGTCGAGCAGCCCGTCGAGTTCAGCCTGGTCGGCAGGCGACGGCCCGACGGGCGGGGCTGTTGGGGCCGGGGCGTTTTTCCACGGACCGTCGACGACCTTCATGCCGCCCGATGACTTCGAACCCTTCGAACGCTTGCGCTTCGGGCCACGCGACTTGTTGGTCCGTGTTGGAGACGATGAGGTTGAGCCAATGCCGGACAGGTCGATGTGCGGAATCGGCCAGCCGGTGGCCATCCCGAGCGAACGGCCAGCGAACAATGCAGCAGCGATCGAGACAAGCAGGAACAGCACGGCACCGGTGGCCCGGTCGCCGCTGTACTGCAGGAGGCGCAAGCCCGTGAACACCCCGGCGAGCGCCCAGAGGGGAACGACTTCGAACCACTTCACTCCGGGGTACGTGGCGGCGTACACCCAGATGCCGCCGAGGAACATCGTGCTCAGGCCAAGGTCGGCGCTTGTGGCGTCGAACTCGCCGTTCAGGGCGCCGAGCAGGGTGAGGACGACAGCCGGGAGAATGGCGACGCTGAGCACCCAAACGAGGAACTTGTTGCGACCGAAGAGCGCTTCGATCTGCTGGCCGAACAGCCAGAAGAAAACCACCCCGAGGAGCCCGAAGAAGGTCGGCTGCTCGGCAATCGGCCATGTGACAACTCGCCAGAATTCGAAATCGCGGACCGACGGGCCGAAAAAGATCAATCGAGCGAACAGGCTGCGCCCGAGCCCGTAGATGAACATGCTCACGATCGCCAGTGCACACATGATGTCGGTGGTCGTGGCGTCGTATTTGCCCGCCTTGAACCACCCGTTGTTCGGGCGGCGGCGGAACATCGCTTGCAGATAGTCGGACATCCCTGTTAACCGTATCCGCCGATCCGGACCCTGACCCGGCATGATGGATGTGATGATCAAGCGGCCACCCGCTGGGACGATTCCCGAAGAACCTGGCTCGTACCAGTTCAAGGACAAGCACGGGCGCGTCATTTACGTCGGCAAGGCGTCGAACTTGCGCCAACGGCTGAGTAACTACTTCGGCAGCCCACGGCACATGCACGCGCGAACCGCGCAGATGGTGCAGGTTGCCGAGTCGGTCGAGTGGACCATTGTCCGCAACGAGGTCGAGGCGCTCATGCTCGAGCACAGCCTCATCAAGCAGCACGACCCGCGATTCAACGTCCGACTTCGTGACGACAAGAGCTACCCGTTCCTCGCTGTGACGACGGGGGAGCAGTGGCCGCGAGCCCAGGTGATGCGCGGTCACAAGCGCAAGGGCACGCGTTACTTCGGTCCGTACGCACACGCGTATGCGATCCGTGACACGCTTGACCTGCTGCTCCGGAGCTTCCCGGTTCGGACGTGCACCGAGGGCAAGTTCAACGAGCATCAACGGCTCGGCCGACCCTGTCTCCTGTTTCATATCGAAAAGTGCTCCGGTCCGTGCGTCGGCGAGATCGATGAGATGCCGTACCGCCAACTGGTCACCGAGCTCTGTCAGTTCCTCGACGGTGACACCGACGAGATCGTCGATCGGCTCGAAGCCGACATGAAGTTGGCAGCGACGTCGCTCGAGTTTGAGCAGGCGGCGCGTCTACGCGACCGGCTTGAGGCCGTCCATAAGGCCATTGCGAAGCAGCAGATGGTCGCGGAGAAAGACGAAGACATCGATGTCATCGGCATTGCTGAAGACGAGCTCGAAGCATCAGTGCAGATGTTTTACGTCCGTAAGGGACGAGTTGTCGGGCGGAAGGGGTTCGTGCTCGACAAAGTCGAAGATCTGACTCCAGGTGGTCTTATTAATCGCATCCTTGAGAACCTGTACGGGGAAGAGCCAGTACTGGGCGTGCCGAAGCAAGTGCTCGTTCCTTACGAGGCTGACGACCGTGAGGTGTACGAAGAGTGGCTCGAGCTGGCCCGCGGTTCGAAGGTGCAGATCCGAGTTCCGCAACGAGGCGACAAACGGGCGTTACTTGAAACGGTCGAACGAAACGCGAAGGAAGAGTTCACCCGCCATCGGATGAAACGGGCGAGCGATCACAACACGCGCAGCCGGGCACTCACCGAGCTGCAAGAAGCGCTCGGCCTCCCCGAGGCGCCGCTCCGTATCGAGTGTTACGACATGGCGCACATCCAGGGAACGAAGTATGTGGGCTCGATGGTCGTCCTGGAGGACGGCCTGCCAAATAAGCGCGAGTACCGCCGGTTCAAGGTGAACAGCGTCGGCTCTGAAGTCGGTGGGCAGAGCGACGATTACGCGGCGATGGCCGAAGTGGTGCGCCGGCGCTTGCAGGCCTACATCGACGAGCGCGATCGGCCGGTGAGCGAACGCACCGGGCCCGACGGCGAGGGCATCGAAGGCCCGCAGAATGGGGCTCGCAAGCCCGGCAAGTTCGCCTATCCGCCGCAGTTGCTGCTGGTCGATGGCGGCAAGGGCCAGGTCAGCGCCACGTACGAGGTGGTCAAGGAACTGGGCCTCGCAGACGAGATCCCGGTGGCGGGCTTGGCAAAACGGTTCGAAGAAATCTACGTCCCGGGCCGATCAGAGCCGGTCGAAGTGCGACGTGGAAGCGAAGCGTTATTCATGCTGCAGCGCATTCGCGACGAGGCGCACCGGTTCGCGAACACGTTCCACCGTGAGCGTCGGAGCACCGCAATGACGGTCAGCGTTCTCGACGACATTCCAGGCATGGGCGAAGTTCGCAAGAAGAAGCTGCTCAAAGCGATGGGCGGCATCACCAAGGTGAAGAAGGCCTCACTCGACAGCTTGAAGGAACACAGCTTCCTCCCCGACGCTGTCGCCGAAGCCATTTACGCCAAGTTCCACAAATAGTTGCGTATGGGGTCAGGCCCCTTTCGCAACTATCTCGCGTTCAGGTGACGTTGGGGATGATGTCGTCGCGGAAGCGTGCGTAGGCGTCCATCCGGGCTTCGGCTGTGGCCCCGAGCGTGAAGTCGGGGACGATGATTTCGTCGAAGCCGGTTGCGGCGTACTGTCCAAGCGCATCGATGATTTGCTCGTTGGAGCCAACGATCGACCGGTCAGCCACGGGGCTCGCCGCGATCTTGTCGACGTCGCCGTCGAGGAAGAACATGGCCTGGACTGATGTGTGCTTGCTATCAACATCGACGTCGACCGACTCGCATGCA
>JBLIKS010000289.1:0-4040 GCA_047635555.1 Candidatus Azotimanducaceae bacterium | reverse complement strand
GGTTCCGGCTCGAACCGGCCGAGGTCGAAGCTGCCCTCGTTGCGCACCCGAAGGTCGCCTCGGCGATCGTTCGGCTGTGGTCGAGCGACGGGCCGGACGTGCTGACTGCCTGGTACGAGGCAACCGATGGGCGCAATGTTGGCACCGCTGAACTCAGAGCGCACAGCCGCCGATACCTGGCCGACCATGCAGTGCCAGTTGCGTTCGTTCGTGTCGACGAGATGCCGCTTGCCTCGAGTGCAAAAGCCGACCCGACGCTGCTGCCTGCGCCGCAAGCGATGGATCGCTCCGACACCATGGTGCCGCCGTTGGGGCCCACCGAGCTGGCAGTCGCCGGTGTGTGGTGTGATGTGCTCGGTCTTGCCCAAGTCGGGGCCACTGATGACTTCTTCGACATCGGTGGTGCCTCGCTGTCATCGATTGAGGTCGTGGCTGCGCTCGACGAGATCTTCGGTACGAACCTTGCCGACGCGTCTCTCTTCACTGCCCGAACAGTTCGAACGTTGGCCGAATTAATCGATGCCGAGCAATCGGGGGCAACGGCGGGCGACCGGCGAACGCCGATCAAACCACTCGATCCAGGAACGCCGATCCCATTGTCGTCGAGTGAAGAAGCGATGTTGTTCGACTACCGGCGTGCTCCGGCCAGTACGCACTACAACGTCGCCCGTCTGTACACGATCGATGGACTGGACTCGATCGACCTGCCCGCGCTGCGTGCTGCGTTCACCGCGCTTGCAGGTCACCACGAACCGTTACACACGTCGTACGCCGTCGGTCGGCCTGCGCTGCGCGCCGACCAGGCAATGTCGTGGACTGAACACCCGGAAATGTCCGCCGACGACTTCGATCTGCTCGCAGCCGGCTCGCGGGCAGTTCCGTTCGATCTCGACGCCGGGCCGTTGATGCGCATCGATGTTGCCTCGACCGGGCCAATGCAATGGTCGCTCTTGCTCTGCCTGCACCACGTCAGCCTCGGCGTGGGCACGCTCGACCTGATCTGGCGGCAGGCCATTGACGTCTACGACGGACGGATGCTTCCAGAACTTCCCGTGACGTACGGCGCGCACGCGGCGTGGCAGCGCGCTCGGCACAGCGGCGCAGCGCAGGCAGCGTGGCTCGAGCGAGCAGAGCGGCGGCCAGAACGGGCGCCCCTTCGATTGATCGCACCTGACCCGAGCACACCGGACGGCTACATCGCTCGACAACTGCCTCTTGCACCGTCAGAACTGGCAGTCGACGGCCACACCGCGTTCAGTGTGGCGTTTGCTGCGGCGGCGGTCACGCTCACCCGTTTCACCGCATCGTCGTATGCGGAGTTCGGCATTGCCGCCTCGACCAAAGACCATGCCGATGCCGCCGACTTAATCGGACATCATTTGAACTCGCTTCCGATCGGCTTGGAGGTCGACGCTGCGGCAACGTTCGGGTCGCTCCTCGTTCAAGCCGGCGCGGAGGTGGCGAGTGCTCTCGCGATTCGCACCTACCCATTTGCGTCGATGGTGCGCGACGCCCGAACCGCTGGTTGCGTCCCCCCAGACCTCTCGTACATGGTCGCGTACGACCAGATTGGTGCCGCTGAGTTCCCTGGGGCTCGCGTGCAGCACCGGATTCTCGCGTCGAACACGGCGGTCACCGACGTCACGTTCTTCGTTCAAGAACGGCCTGACTCGCTGCAGCTCAGCATCGAGTACCGAGGGTCGGTGATCAACGCCGCATCGGCAGAACGACTGCTGCGACTCTTCGAAGCGGTACTCCTCGAAGGCGTCGCCCGGCCGGCTTCGACTGTCGCGCAACTGACGGCTTCAGAACCACCCAGTGCATTGACCGGAGCGGCGATGGCACCGACCGGCGACAGCGTGCTGCACCGAATTCTTGCCGCAGCTCTCGACGACTCCGAAGCCGTTGCGGTGCTCGACGCTGCCGGTGAAGCACTCACCCGAGGCGTCCTCGCAGCAAGAATCGACCGGATAGCTCAGCGGCTCGATGAGCTCTCCCCGGCGCTCCGGATCGGTGTCGCTGTGAGCCGTGGGCTCCACGTGATGCCAGCACTCCTCGGCGCGCAGTTCGCCGGAAGCGCAGCTATTCCGCTTGACCCAAGCATCGGTCAACATCGGTTGCAAAGCATCGTTGTCGAAAGTGGGCTTGATGTGCTGCTACACGACGGTTCGATTCCGAGCGAAGTCGATGGCCGCATTCTGGGCGTACCGGCCGAACGATGCATTGACGTCACGACACCAGAGCTGACTGCAGCGACGAGCACCTTGCCGAAGCTGCAGGAACGACTCGCCGACGTTGTGTCTGACGACATCGCGTACGTCGTGTTTACGTCCGGATCCACCGGCGTGCCCCGTGGCGTCGAGGTCACGCACGCGAATCTCGCAGCGAGCACCTTTGCTCGCGGGTCCTGGTACGAGTTGGCTCCCGAGCGCTTTCTCGTTACCTCAAGCATCGGCTTCGACAGCTCCGTGGTTGGGCTCTATTGGCCGTTGGTCACCGGCGGATCGATCGTGTTCCCGACCGACACCGACGTACACGACGTCGATCGGCTCGCGCAGCTGATCGAGCGGCACGAGGTGTCACACATCCTGATGGTCCCCACGCTGTACCGGGCGTTGCTCGATCGACGCGCCACTGCGCTGGTCGGGCTCGATGTTGCCATCGTTGCAGGCGAGGCCTGTCCGCCTGCTTTGGTGGCAGACCATTACGTTGCACTGCCGCAGGTCGCGCTGGTCAATGAGTACGGCCCAACCGAGGCCACGGTGTGGGCCACGGCGCATCGGCTGGTGGCTGGGGAAGATCCGGTGCCGATCGGTGGACCGATTCCCGGTGTGGAGATTCGGGTCGTCGGCGAAGATGCTGCGACCGTGCCGATCGGTGTCGCAGGTGAGCTCTGTATCGGAGGGCCGACCGTGGCGTCGGGCTATCTCGGTGCAACGGAAGCTACGGCGGATCGGTTCCCGATACGCGCTGGCCGGCGCTGGTATCGGACTGGCGACCGCGCTCGCATCGTCGGCGGCGTTGCACAGTTCGTTGGACGTTTAGACGATCAGCTGAACGTCGGCGGGGTGCGAGTCGAGCCCAGCGAGATCGAGGCTCAGTTGCTGCGGTGGGATGGTGTTCGCGAAGCGGTCGTGGTCGCTGCCGGTGCGCCCGCTGTTCTCGTGGCGCACCTTGTCACGGACAGCCCGGTCGAGGAAGCAGCGCTGCGACAGCACCTGGCTGAACACCTCTCAGCGGCCGCTGTGCCGCGGCGATTTGTCGAGCAGCCGTCGCTTCCGTTGAGCCCGAACGGGAAGGTCGATCGTCGCGCCGCAGCCGGACTCCCGATTCCGGTTGTGGAGGCGCCGCCTGCAACAACCGGTGCAAGTTCAGCTGCCGATTCGCTCGAAACGGGGGTGCTCGATGCGTGGAAGGTTGCGCTTAGTCGCACTGACATCGACGGCTCGACCGACTTTTTTGCCGTTGGGGGTAACTCGCTCGCCGCCGTCGAGATTGTTACGCGGCTTGCCGACCTGACCGGCGGCGACGTCCCGATCTCTGTACTCCTCACGGGGCGGACCCCGTCGGGCGTCGCTGCACTCCTCGCGGTTCGTTCCGACGATGAGGCCCCTGCCGATACCGCTCCATCGCCCTGCCAAGCCGTCACGCTGCGAGAAGGCTCGGCAAAGGGGCCACTCGTGCTCATGGTTCCGGCCTGGGACGAGGTCTTCGGATACCAGGCGCTCGCCGATGCGTTCGGCGACGAGGTCACGGTCGTTGCGCTTATCCATGTGCCGTTGGCTAACAAGACACCCGTCGACAACATCGATGACTTGGTCGCAGGGTTCGTCCCGCTGGCAACAGACGCCGCAGGCGAGCACACCTCGATTGCGGTCTTGGGTTGGTCTGTGGGCGGTGTTGTTGCGGTTGAACTCGCTGAGGAGCTCCCTGCTGCCGGGCTCGCCGTCTGCTGCCTGGCGCTCGTCGACACGCTCTTTCCTGGAGAAGGGCTGCATCTGTGGTCCAACCGTTGGTGGAAGTACAAGTCGATGCTCGCC
>JBLIKS010000288.1:0-4068 GCA_047635555.1 Candidatus Azotimanducaceae bacterium | reverse complement strand
TCGAGGGGCTGCGGTTGCGTCACTGCTGGTTCGCCCAGAACATTGCCGATGACCAGCACCGAGTGATCACCGAGTGGTTCGGATGTGCGCCGCGTCAGTTGTATGGCATGACCGAAACCATTCCCGCGGTGTTGACCGACGAGGCCGACGAGCCGCGCGCCGACTCAATGGGATTTGTCACCGCCGGTTGCGACGTGGAGATCCATGACGTCGATGGGGTTCGCGTCGGCGTCGGCGAAGTCGGCGAAATTGTCGTTCGAGCAACACCCGGCTTGACGTTGTTCACCGAGTACCTCGCCGACCCTGAGACCACGGGGGACTGCTTCAACGGCGAGTGGTTTCGTACTGGTGATCGTGCATCTCGCGACTCGACTGGTCGGTTCTTCTTCGACGGGCGGCGTTCCGACGTGCTCAAGGTCGCTGGCGAAAACGTGTCGACCGTGGAGGTCGAAGCGGTACTCAGCGCACACCCTGCTGTCCTCGAAGCTTCAGTCATCGGGGTTCCCGACCCGGTGCGAGATGAGGTCCCCGTGGCATTCGTCGTTCCTGTCGAGCCAAGCTCGCCGCCGTCGGTTGCCGATCTGCACGAATGGTGCCAGAGCCGGCTCAGCAAAGCGAAGCAGCCGCGTGAGATCACGCTGCTCGATGAACTCCCCCGCACCAGCGTGGGCAAGATCCGAAAGTTCTTGTTGAAAGACGAGGTGTTACCGACATGACGATGAACCCGTTGTCCTTGAGTGATGAACTCCTGGCGAGCCTCGAAGCATCGACTGCCGATGTATCGCAGGCCCTGACGTTGCCGGCTGAGTTGTACACGTCTGCTGACGTGCTTGCGTTCGAATCCGAAGCGCTCTTCATGAAGGAATGGCTCTGCGTCGGGCGAGCCGAGAGGATCCCAAACGTCGGTGACTGGTTCACCGTGACCATCGTTGACGAGCCGATCATCATCGCGCGCAACAAACTCGGTGAGGTCTGTGCGATGTCGGCCGTCTGCCAGCACCGAGCAATGCAGATCTGTGAAGGCGAAGGAAACAGCACGACCTTCAAATGTCCGTACCACCACTGGAACTACGGACTCGACGGTCGCTTGCTCGGCGCGCCCGCGATGGAACGAACTGAAGCCTTCGACAAAGCCGACTTCGGGCTGCCGCAACTCCGCGTTGAAGAGTGGCTCGGATTCATCTTTGTCAACTTTGACAGCGACGCTGCGCCACTCGCCCCGACCCTCGAGCGCTATTCACCTTTCGTTCACAACTACGACCTCGAAAATGCAATCTGTCCTGGCACATTCACGTTGGAAGGTATGCCCTGGAATTGGAAAGTGATGTTCGAGAATTTCAATGACGGCTATCACGCCAATCGGCTCCATCAGTACGTGCAGGATTTCTGCCCGTCGAGCATGTCGGAGTTCCCGGTGCCGTGGTCGGATGACTCCAACGTGATCTTCCGGACCGGCGGTTACACGCACATCGATGGCGGATTCAATGCAACGCATCGGGTGATCATGGACGTGTTTCCTGATCTCACCGACGAAGAACGCACGCGTTCAACGTTCGCGCTCATGCCGCCCACCCTGTGTTTTGGAACGGCGCCAGACCAGTGTTTCTTCTTCCTCGTTCGTCCCACCGGTCCTGAGACCGTCGACATCGAGATCGGGTACATCTTCCACCCATCGGCCCTCGACGATCCGCTCTTCGAGCAGAAGATGGCGTTGTCGGATGCGGGTGTCCAGGTCTTTGTCGATCAGGACCAAGACGCCACTGCGAAGGTCCAGCGCGGATTGCGCTCTCGCTTCGCACCGCGTGGGAGGTACTCGTGGCAAGAGGAAAGCCACATCCAGTTCAACCGATGGCTGGTTCAGCGTTACCGCTCGCATGCAGCGACAGCGCCCTGAACCCGTCGGTGACGACCAATCAACAGCAAGCAAGACAACTACCAACAAGGGGAGCCATGAAAATCAAGCAGAAGCAAACAGGGCGGCGCGGGGTGATCGCGTTGTGCGTGTCACTGGCAATGGTCGCGGCCGCATGCGGTAGCGATGACGCGGCCGAACCAGAGCCCGTCGTCACCGAGGCCGAAGTCGAAGCTCCTGTCGAGGAGCCTGTCGTCACCGAGGCCGAAGTCGAAGCTCCTGTCGAGGAGCCTGCGGAAGAGCCTGCGGAGGAACCTGAGGTCGATGCGATCATTGCAGCATTCGACGCGAACGGTGATGGCACAGTGACCATTGGCGTTGCAGCGGCGGGACCGCGCGATGACAACGGCTACTACCAGTCGTTGGTCAACTTTGCCGAGGAGTACTCGAGCGAAAACGGGTTCGCACCGCCAATCGTGAGCGACAATATTGGACCGGCTGAAGCGGCCCAGTCGCTGGCCGACCTTGCTCAACAGGGCGTCGACATCTTGATGGTCGGGGCCAGTGAAATCGCCGAGCCACTGCCTGACCTCACCGAGCAGTTCCCGGACATTTTCTGGTACTGCAACTGCGGCGCGGGATTCCAGGAGCTACCAGGCCTTGCGCAGGCCACCGACTGGGGCGCTGCGGTGCACTACTCGGCCGGCGTCGCCATGGGTGCCGTCCTCCAAGAGCAAGGGAGCACCAGTTCGGTGTTCCTCGGCTGTTGCGACATCAACTTTGAGGTCGAGGCATACCAGGCAACGTTGTACGGAATCCAGTCAGTCGATCCGAGTTTCACGATGGAGTACGTCGGCACCGGCGACTTCGAGTTTGACTTCGACAACTCGGCGAACGCCACTGCTGCGTTGAGCAACGCGCAGGCGAACGGCGCCACGCTGGCATACGCCTACCTCGGTGGCGCACTCGACCCGGTCGGCCAGCTCGCCACTGATGAAGGCATGGCCGTCTTCGCCGCAGGTCCGGCCGACGCGTGTGAACGTGACATCCCCTGGACCGGCAGCGTTGTCTTCGACGGCGGTGTCTACGCTTCGCAGGCGCTGACGCTGATCATCGACGGTGAACTCAGCGAGGGTTCGACATACCAGTTCCCGACTGAGGCTGGGCTCAACGGCGCGCTGCTCTGCGATCCGTCGGCTGAGGCGAGTGCCGCTGTCGATGGAGCATTTGGATTGCTCGCCTCGTTTGACGAAGCGCTCTATGCAGACCTCGGTGCTATCTCCGGTGCCGCATACGGCGGCTGATGACACCTAGTCCCACAGACCGCAATGGTGCGGACCCCCACGCGGGGTCCGCACTGGCGGTCGATCTCCGAAAAATAACGAAACGCTTTGGCGCGGTCACAGCGTGCGACAGTGTTGATCTGGCACTTCGGCGCGGGCGCATTCACGGCATCCTCGGAGAGAACGGGGCGGGTAAATCGACGCTGATGAAGATGCTCATCGGCCTCGTTCTCCCCGACGAAGGCACGATCCGCATCGACGGCGTCGAGCAGAAGATCCACAGCCCGTCTGACGCGTCGAGGCTGGGCCTTGGCATGGTGCATCAACACTTCAGCCTCGTCGAGGCGCTGACCGTCTGGGAAAATGTCGCGCTTGGCGAAACTGGTCGTCTCGATCCAACCGCAATTCGCAACCGGATCGGTGACATCGCCGATCAATACGGCCTCGTCATCGAGCCTGATGCGAAGGTCGGCAACCTGACCGCCGGTCTCCGACAGCGGGTCGAGATCATCAAATGCCTGCGGCGCGATCCCAGCATCGTGATCTTCGACGAACCCACGTCGGTGCTCACCCCCGAAGAGTCCCTTCAACTTTTCGAATCACTTCGCCAGGTTGTCGCGGACGAGGGTCGCGCAGTGGTGCTGGTGAGTCACAAGCTCGATGAGATTCTTCATGCCACTGATGACATTTCGATCATGCGCCAAGGCGAAGTTGTCGATCGCCTATTAGCTGACGATGCCGACGCTCCGACACTCGCGCGCGGGATGGTCGGCCGTGAAGTGTCGTTGCGCTCTGAGCGCGCCGCTCTTGGGCTGCTCGTGGTCGATGATGCGCCGACGGCCGTGCGCGACGACCAAATCGGCGACGTTGTGCTCGCCATTAGCGGAGCGACGGTTCGCGGTCCTAGCGGGATCCGCGCGCTCGACGACCTGT
>JBLIKS010000287.1:0-4097 GCA_047635555.1 Candidatus Azotimanducaceae bacterium | reverse complement strand
CATCAAGCTGACGATTTCAGGCGGGCAGAACGAGCCGCGTGATGCGATTGCTGGTGCGGTATGGGCGCTGCTGACGCATCCCGATCAGCTGGCGCTGGTGCAGGCCAGCCCTGATGTTCGTGGGGTGGAGGCTGGCGGGGCGGAGGCTGGTGGGGCGGATGCTGGCGGGGTGACGTGGCAGCAGGCGTTCGAGGAGTACTGCCGGTGGGTGGCGCCGATTGGGATGTCGCCACGGCGCGTGGCGCAGGAGTTTGAGTACGGCGGTGTGCGGTTCGAGCCGGAGGAGCGGGTGTTCTTGATGTTTGGCTCGGCGAATCGGGATGAGCAGTGGTTCGATGACCCGGACCGTTTCGACGTGACCCGCACGACCAAGGGGAACCTGACGTTCGGTGCCGGCCCGCACTTCTGCCCCGGCGCCGCCGCGTCACGCAGCCTCGTCGGCGACGTCGCTCTGCCGATGATCTTCAACCGCCTGCCCGGGCTGCGGCTAGCCGACGGACCGAGCCCAGTCGAGTTCGGTGGCTGGGCGTTCCGCGGGCCGCTCGCGGTGCCGGTGACCTGGGGCCGGTGACCTGGGGCTGAGAGCCGGTCGTCGTTCGGGTTGTACGGGGCTGAGGTGGCTGGCCCACCTTCTTGCCGAGGGCCCGTTTTCAGATGCGTGGAAGTCAGCGACTCGTCGTCAGGGCACACGTCCCGAACGATCGGGTTGTTGCCAGTGGCTGTTCAAGCAGGATGAACGCGGCCGTGTACGAATCGTCTCGCCTTCGGCGCACCTGTCGCGCGGAGTCAGCCGAACAGCTCGTGCACGGCCATCGCATTCGCATCGGCCGCGACGACATCGGTCGAGTTGGCGGCGCCGGCGAACTCGTTGATGCCGAGGAGGTCGCGCTCTTCGATCGAGGCGGTGAACACGCCCTGGTCGAGTTGGATGCCGGTGCCGTCGGCGACGCGCACCAAACCGTTGAAGATAGCGATGATCGCCGCCGCTTCGAGTGTCGCTTGCCCGCCGATGACGTTGGCGAGCGCAGCGCGGGTTGCGTCGATGTCACCTTGGTCGAGTTCGACGGCGTTGGTGAATGCGAGCAGCTCGGCGCCGGCTGGCACCCCGACATCGCCGATGTGGTCACGTTCCATTGCGGCTTTCAGGTCGACGATCAATCCATTTGCTTCACCACTCACACGGAGCAGCGTGGTGTGCGACGAGGTTCAATAGAAACACTCGTTCAGCGCGGTCGAGCGCGTGGCCACCAGCTCGGCCTGCGGACGGCTCAGGGGAAACTCCCACCGCAGGTTTGTGAACTCTGGACCGTGGGAGTAGTGCGTGTCAACGAGTTGCCGCCAGGCCTGGTTCGTCACCGGAACGAGGCTGAGCGTCCGGCTTACGTTGGCCTTCGTTGGGCCGGTGGTCTGGCTCACCCATGCACCGATATCGCCGACGTTGTCGGGTCGCACACGCGCCGGTTCGCCGGCGATGGGTTGGGGCAGTGGTTGCTCGGGTCGGCCCATGGCCCGGTCGAACCGGTCGAGCACGCTGACGATTGCCGTCACGCCGACTAGTTCGGTGTACGTCTCCTCGCCGAGTTCGGAGATGTGTTCGTCGGCCCACGCTCGGGTCAGGCGGCCAGGGTCGGACGCAGTGCGGTGGACCACTTCCATCGCCGAGGCCCACAGTTCCTTGGTGGTTGCGTGCGCGCCATCGATGGCGTTGGGCGAGAGCGCCTGCCGACGTTGCTGATCGAGCTCGTTCGAGGAGGAGTCGCGCACTTCACGCCAGACGGCGAGTCGCTGCTCGCCCGTCAACCAGTCTCCAGGTCTCGCCATTGCTTCACGAACGGTTCGTTGCGTGTCCTCAATGTCGCTCATGCACTTAAGTCTGTCACGCTTGCGGATCACTGATCGCAGGTCTGGAGCACACCGTCGGACGCCGCGCACTTGAGGGCCATGTCCAAGGACCACGGCGAGGCGTCGGAGTCACCCGATGAGCTTCGACTGGCCATCTCGTTTGCCGCCGGCCCTTTTCACTACGTTCTGGCGTTGCTACTCGGACGTCCGCGACCCGTTGATCATCGACGCGCTTGTGACGCAAGGACGAACAGCACCCCGCTCATCAGAAACGGGCCGCCGCCGGCGGCCAGCCATTCGTTCCAGCCGTCGGTGACGAACGCGAATGCGAACACGCACGCGCAGAACAGCACACCGACAAGGGCAGCACCCACAACGCGGTTGCGAGCACGCCCATGGTGCGAGCATCCAGTTCGATCGGTCGGTGCCAGGGAGCGATGGACGGCTGTGTGGTTCCAGGAAGCTGGCGCGGTGTCAGTGAGGTGCCAGGGGTTGTCGATCGAACCACCAACGCAGTTCGGGCTCGGCGATCCGGTCCGCCAGCACACGAAACTCCGCGGCGGCCTCGTCGGTCGGTTGACCAAGAGCGATCGAACGCACCATGCGCAGGCGCCAGGCAATTGACGCGAAGTTCATCTGTTCGGCGAACGCCAGACCCTGCGTTGCGGTTTCGGCAGCAGCTTCCAGATCGCCGAGATCGAGATGAGCACGAGCGACGAGATCGAGGGCGCGGACCCGATTCAGCATCGCCGAGTCCGGCGTCCGTCCAGCTCGAGACCCCGCCGCAGCGACACAGTCATCGGGGCGCCCTTCGATGAGGGCGACCTCAGCGGCTGTGAGTCCTGCCATACCCCTCCCGAGTCTCGGGTTGTTCTCGGGCACAGTCCCGGGGTCATGCAGGGCGCCGCTTTTGCCGGCAACCTGCAGATTCGCTTCCACGATGGCGAGCAGCGAGCGCGCCCAGTTCTGCATCCAAACCCGTGACAACGATTTCGCTCGATCGATCGTGTCGACGATGGCCACAGCTGCCGGGTCCCATGCGGCAATCCGAGTCAGGTAAACCGAACGTGCGAGCGACGCCATCGCTTGTCCGAACGGATGGTCGTCGTCGGTGACCTCCTGATCGATTGCCGCGGCGACCTCGTCGAACCGCCCCATCTCGATCAGTGAGATCGCCTTGATCGAGCCGTACTGAACCGGATGCGTGCCGATCAGATAGGCGAGAGCGATCCCGCGGTCGCAGGCGGCGATCGACTCCTCGAACAGACCCAAAAACATGTACTGCCACATCATCCAGAAGCAGTGGGCATTGAGCTTGACGGGATCCCGACGTGCCTCGAGCCGTTCGAGCAACGCTTCGGACGCCTTGCGGTCCACGGCGACGCCAGCTTGATGCATCGCGGCCGATTGGGCATCCAGCAGGAGATCTTCGTCGCCGAGCTCCTGCGCCAGCTGAATCGCCTCGGCAGCATTCGCCGCTGCGATCGGTCCGTACCCCTCCCAATAGTCGGTGAACCAGGTCGTGGGGAGGAGTGCGCGGGCCATGTTTTCTTTGTCGCCCCGGCGCTTGGCCACCTTGTAGGCCGCATCGTAGGCGTCCCGTGATGGTTCGGCATGCGAGGTCTTGTCGAGCGACAAGATGTAGTGGGCACGCCCCTTCGCCAGCTGAGCGGCTAGTTCCAGATCGGGATCGTCGGTCTCGGCCGCCGCCGCCAACAACGACTCGATGTCGGCCAGCCCCTCGGTGGCGCGGAACTGATCGTTCAGCAACTGAACGCGCTGCAATCGCAATGTGTTGATCGCGTCGCCATCAATGGTTCGCTCGAGTTCGGCATCGAGCACGGCGAGAGCGTCGTCGACCCGGCCCGCGCCCCGGAGCGCGCCCGCCTGCATGCGGCTCAACTCGAATCGGCCGTCGTCGTCAACCAATCGCTCTGCGTTGTCCATGTGACGGAGCGCATCCTCGAAGGCAAGCGACTCGATGTTGGCCTGCGCCGCCGAGACGAGAGCGGCAACGGTCCGCTTGCTTGGCGCGGCCGGTCCTGCAGCGAGCAGGTGGTGGGCGATCTCGACGATGGATCCGGAACCGGTCGCCTCCAAGGCGTCTGCCACACGGAGATGCACTCGTTGGCGGCGCGCCAGCGACAACTCGCCGACGAGCGTCTGACGGATTTGTTCGTGCACGAACAGGTAGCGAGCGTCGTGATCGGCCGGAAGCTCTTCGATCAGGTGCGCTCGCTCGGCAGCCTCCAACG
>JBLIKS010000286.1:0-4113 GCA_047635555.1 Candidatus Azotimanducaceae bacterium | reverse complement strand
GCTGATCCTGAACGTGCCGATCCCGAACGGGCTGATCCCGAACGGGCTGATAATGATGTTGCCACGCGCTACCGGATGCCAACAACCGCCGAACTCGGCTGGTCCGTCCAGCACATCGACCTCGCCGCCTGACGGCCCAACAGCCTGACCGATTGTCAGCCTTCGGGGCAATCAGGGCCTGAAGGGGCGGCCGCCTGATCAGGCCGTCGGCGTCACGAAGTCGGCAACCACGCCGCAGTGATCGCTTGCCCACACCAGCTCACCGTCGACATCGACCGGGCCGGTCGCCACATTCCACGCGCGGGTCGGATTGCCGACGGGCTTCGGCCGCGGCCATGACACGAGCAAATAGTCGAGGCGGCGATTCGGCCAGGCGCTGTCGGTTGAGTACGGATTTTTGGCCTGCCAGGTGTGGCCCGGACCGTTGCCGACCTGCTCCCACACATCGCTGAAGACGATCCCTGGTACACCCGCCGAGCGGCCCGTCAGGAGACGGATCTCGTCGGTGTCGGGCACAGCGTTCAAGTCGGCGCCGACGATCAGCGGGAGATCGTTCGATGGGTCACCACGCCACTCGATGCCAAGTTCAAGCAACCGCCGCACTTGCAGTTGGCGGGCAGCCGACGCGTCGAAACGGTGGTCGATGTGCGTCGACGCGAACGGCCATGCGCCCCACGGGGTATCGACGCGTGCCGCGACGACGCGACGATGTCCGTCGGCTCCTTCGGCGTTCGGAAGCGGGAGCGAGGCAACACGTTCGATCGGCCAGCGCGAGAGGATCGCGTTCCCGAACGATTCGCCATTCCAGAGCACAGGGTCGGTCCGCACGGCGTGCATGCCGAGGGCTGCAGCGATCTCGTCAGCAACGTCACGCTCGTTGTCCGACCACACCTCTTGCAAACACAGCACGTCGGCGTCGACGTGGCGCATCGTGTCGATGATCGCCGGTAGCCGCTGTTCGAACGGCCCGAACCGCCACCACAGATTCCACGTCATCACGCGCATCGTCGGGGCCAGCTTCGTCACCACAACATCATGTCGCATGCATTGGGTCGGGGCATGGTCGGCACGCTCAGGTCGATACTCTCAAGAGGGTGGGAACAAGCCGGTGGTCGATCGAACAGGTCGAATCAGTTGCGCCGTCGGCAGCGGCGGTCACCGCAGCCCAACCATTTGCCTCGCCGGCGCGGTGGACCGGCCTCGGCGCCAACGACGCTGCGTTGTGGGGATCGTGCCAGGGGAGTGGATCTGAGCCGTATGACACGATGGTCGACCATCAGCATGTCGGCTTCACGTGTACTTGCCCAAGCCGCAAGACGCCCTGTAAACATGCCTTGGCGCTGTTGCTGCTGTGGGTCCGCGACCAGGTGGTTGACACGCCTCCACCGGCACATGTCAGCACCTGGATTGCTCGTCGGTCGGCCAAGCGGACAGGGTCATCGCGCGCAGCTGTTACCGGCCGCGCAGGATCAGAACCAGCAGGATCAGAAACGGTCGAAGCCGGAGATGCGATCGGTGAGAGCGAACCAACGCAACCAGTGCCGCAGCCCGATCGCGACACGGCTCGCAACGATCGTGTCGAACGGATGCACGCTGGGCTGACAGAACTCGATCGCTGGCTCGACGACCGGATCCGCATTGGGCTGGCCGACCCGTCGCTCGCCCGCTACGCAACGTGGGACGACCTCGCCGCTCGGCTGGTCGATGCCCAGGCCGGCAGCCTCGCCAATCGCATCCGCCGCCTCGCCGGCCTCGTCGGAGCATCGCCCGGTTGGCACGACGACGTGCTCGCCGAACTGGGCCTCCTCCACCTGCTGTCCCAGGCCGGCCGCCACATTGGGTCGCTGCCCGGACCGCTCGCCGATGCCGTTGCCACGTCGGTCGGCTGGCAGGTCAAGCAAGCCGACGTCCTTGCCGGTGTTCCCGACACCGACCACTGGATCGTGGCCGGGCGGAGCGACGTGCGCGAGGACCGCATCGAAGTTCGTCGTCATTGGTTGCGTGGATCGTCGTCGGGTAGATGGGCGCTCTGTCTGTCGTTCGCTGCCTACCAGCAGAGCCTCGACACGTCGCTCAGGGTGGGGACCTCGCTCCATGCCGACATCCACCGCTACCCCGGGCCCGCACTGCGATCGCTCGTCGGTTCCCGATACGCATTGCCGGTCGAGCCGGTTTCGCCGCCGTCGCACACCATTGCCGAAGGCTGCGATGAGGTGGGCTCGATGCTCGTTACCGAGCCGTGGCTCGATCGGCTCCCCGTCACGATCCGGGCACGTCTTGCCAGGTCAGGCGGGGTGTGGGCGCTCACCGATGCAACCGGCAGCCTGCCGGTTCTCGATGCGGGCACACGCCAGTTCGATGTCGGCCTCGCCATGCTGCTGGCCGTGTCGGAAGGCCGCGAAGTCGACCTCACCGTGGAATGGACGCCGCACGGAGTCGTGCCACTTTCAATCCACCTGCCCGAGCGCACCGTCGACATTGGTCCGCGTGCCAACACGTCGTTTGTGAGCGCAGCATGAAGTCAGTTGATGAGCACTGGCAGGCGCTGGTGACCACGGCGCTGCTCGGTACCGACCGACGCGAGCCGCCCGAGGCTCCTCAGCTGATCGCCGATCTGGTCGCCGACACCGCACGGACCTCGGCGTCTGAACGGATGCTCGCGCAGGTTGCTGCAACCACAGCGGTGCGGCGCGCCGGCGTCGTCCCTGGGCCACCGCTCGACGAGTTGGCGATCCCGGATGATGACGATCGGCGACCCTGCGTGCCGGCTGCGGTCGAACGCTGGCATCACATCACGATGTCGTGGCCTGTGCTCGAAGACGAATGGATGCTGACGCTCGTGACCGCAGGCTGGCGCATCGCGCCAGAACTGCTGCCCGCCATGCTCGTCCGGCACCGCTCGGACCCGGTGCGGCGCACCCGTGTCATGGTCGGCGCTGGCTCGACCGGTCGCTGGCTCGTCGGGCATCTCCCCGACCTCGCGGCCCGCCACCCGAATGCCACGGTCACACCCGAGGCGCTTGCCGAGCTGCCAGAACTGCCGATCGCACCCGAACTCGCGCAGCTTGTGAATTGGCCGGGGGCCGAGAGCGGTGGCGTGCTTGCTCAGTGGCTCGAAGACGGCACGCTCGGCCATCCGCACCGCGCGATGCTGATCAATCTGCTTGCTCGAGTCCGAGCCGATGCACTACTCGACATTGCCGACATCTTGGATGTCGTCGATTCGATTTCGCCCGGTTACGGACTCGCCACTGTGCTTGGCGACCTGGCAACGACCCGGCATCGCATGCTCGACGAACTGTCGACATGACCCGCGAGTTCAGTCGGAGTTCAGCCGGTGTTCAGTCGGTGAGTTCTTCGTCGAGCTGATCAATCAGGGCCTGTGGCGCAATGATCCGGAAGCTTTCTTCGATCAGATCGTGCAACCGCGCGCTCATGCTGTCGTCGAGTCCGGTGATAGGAATGTCTGTCCAGCCGGTGTCGTATTGCATGGCGGCAGCGCCATCGAGCGCCGTGGCCTCATCGTGGGATGCTTGGAGCCTGACGCCAATGCTCGGACGGTCTTGGTTGCCGTAGATCGCGAAGATCTTCTTGCGAACTTTGGTGACGCGTTCGTCGTCCCAAGGGGTGTCGAACCAGGCCTCGGGCATCGAGAGAGCATAGTTTTCGAGTTCGTCTTGAAGTTTCTTCGCACCCCGAGCGCTGATGGCAGCCATTGCTTTATTGTCGCAGCAGATCTGCGTGATCGGTCATCTGCAGTACTCATTGTGACAACAGATCACTAACGTCGACATTGATGAGCGACTCTGAGATCCTGCGGCCTCACGCTGAGCAGCAGTTCGCCCACGAACTGGCGGCATTGAGCGCAACCGATGATCGTCCTCGGCCACCTGGTTGGAAGATGTCGCCGTGGGCCGTGGTCCGATACCTGCTGGGCGGTGAGCTCGCCGACGGCACGGTGATCTCACCGAAGTATGTCGGCCAGCAGCGGCTCATCGAGATCGCTGTGGCAACGCTCGCTACCGATCGGGCCCTGCTGCTGCTCGGTGTGCCCGGAACGGCAAAAACCTGGGTGAGCGAGCATCTCGCTGCGGCGATCAGCGGCGATTCAAC
>JBLIKS010000285.1:0-4116 GCA_047635555.1 Candidatus Azotimanducaceae bacterium | reverse complement strand
GACCTCGGCGTCGCCGCAGTCGCGTCGGCCTCCCGATTCGAAACGGACTTGTGGGTCACCTGAACTTCATCCCAGCCAGGGAACTAGGACCAGCCGCCATCCATACTGATGACTTGGCCGAAAGTGAAGGTCGACGCATCGCTTGCGAGGAACAATGCGAGCTCGGCGGTTTCGCGGGGTGTGCCAAGGCGCTGCGCAGGAACCTCCGCCTTTAAGCGATCGCGAAACTTCTCGTTCTCCATGATCGACGGCGGGTAGTACGTCTCGTTCTCGACGAAGTTCTGAGCGATCGCGTTGACTCGCACATTGTGCGCCGCCAACTCATGGCCAGCAGATCGGACGAACGCGTTCTGGGCTGCTCGCGCGGTGACGTAACTCGTGGCTTGCGGACGCATGCGTCGCAACGGCGACGACGAGGTCAGTGCAACAATCGAGCCGCCACCACGGTTGATCATCGGCTGAGCCGCTTCGCGCACGAGACGCATCAGTGGGTGGACCATTGCATCGAAGCCCGCCATCCACTCGTCGTCGTCGATGTCGCGCACCCGAGCGGCGTAGGCAGCGAGGTCGAGGTTGGCGACGAGGACGTCGATGTCGCCAGCGCGGTGCAACACGTCGGCTGGTTCGGTCGCTCCGATAAGTGCGCCGGCGTCGGCAATCACTTCGGCGCCTTCCTCGCGGAACAACTCGACAATGGGCGGCCCCATGTAGGTATCGCAACTTGTCACGAGAACTCGCTTACCGATCAGCCGATCACCCATAAACTCAAAACGTACCTGGTGGGTTGTTTGGTTCTGGCATGAGCGGGGGCTGAGACCGTCGAAATTCCGAGCATCTGTCTAGGGTCGGAGCGTGCGCTTCGACCTCGTTCTCGACAACGCGAATATTTTCACCGTTGACCCGGCGCTGCGACGTGCCGGATCGATTGGGATCATCGGCGATCGGATTGTTGCCGTCGCACAGCGCGGCGAGTTGGCGCGATTCGATACGGGCCGAACGATCGATCTCGACGGCCACTTTGTCGCACCAGGATTCAACGACGCCCACAACCACATGCAGATGTATGGGGCCTCGCTCAACGAGGTTCCGCTTAACGGTGATGCGGTGCATTCGATCGAGGAGTTGGTTGCTGCAATTGCCGACCGTGCCTCCTCGACACCGGCGGGCGCATGGATTGTTGGATCCGGCTACGACCACAACAAGCTGGCCGAACGCCGCCACCCAACCTGCCACGAACTCGATCGCGTCAGCCCTGATAATCCCGTCCTGCTCAATCACACCTCTGGGCACTTCGCAACACTGAACAGCGCGGCAATGCGTCTCGCCCGAATCGGCGAGGTCGACGTGCCGGATGGGGGAGTGGTGGCCGTAGATGACGAAGGCCGTCCGACCGGATTGCTCGAAGAGCAGGCGCAACAACTCGTCCGTTCGCTCGTCCACCCGCGGTCGGTTGCCGAGATGGCCACCAACCTGGGTCTCGCCAGTGATCGCTATCTGTCCGAGGGCATCACGAGCTGCCAAGAAGCCGGCGTCGGCGGCATTCTCGGCACGGCTGAACCGGTCGAAGTTGCTGCCTACCAGCAAGCCCGACGAGCGAACCGTTTGCGGGTGCGCGTCACGATGATGGCGTCGGTCGACGCGCTGCACGGCTGCGCACATCACGCCGATGACAACGAGCCATTCTCACTCGACCTCGGCATGCACACCGGGTTCGGCGACGACTGGCTTCGTTACGGTGCGACGAAGATTTTCGCCGACGGCTCGCTGATGGGCTGTACCGCGGCAATGTTCGAAGACTTCGACGGACAGCCCGGTAACAACGGCTACTTCCAGATGCCCGAGGCCCGGCTGCACGAACTGATCCTTGCCGCACACAGGTCGGGGTGGCAGGTCGCCACGCATGCAATTGGCGATCGCGCGGTCTCTTCGGTACTCGACGCGTACGAATCTGTGCTCCAGCAGCACCCCCGAGCGGACCACCGCCACCGCATCGAACATGCCGGCATGACCCGCGCCGTCGATGTTGCCCGCATCGCCCGGCTTGGCGTGATCCCGGTCCCGCAGGCTCGCTTCGTCTCTGAGATCGGTGACGGCATGCTCCGTGCAATCGGGCCCGACCGGGTCGGCGACTGCTACCGGCAGCGCTCGTTCCTTGACGCTGGCATCACGTTGCCCGGTAGCTCTGACCGGCCGGTGGTCAACGGCGCACCGTTGCTCGGCATCCACGATCTCGTCAACCAGCGCACGGCATCGGGCGCTGCCTTCAACCCGAGCGAAGCACTCACGATCGAGCAAGCAATCCACGCCTACACAGTCGGGTCGGCAACCGCCTCGTTCGACGAGCAACGCAAGGGGTCGATCACCGCTGGCAAGCTCGCCGATCTCGTCGTGCTCGACCATGACCTCACCGCGATGGAATCTGACGGCATTGGCGAAGCTCGAGTTCTTGCCACGATGGTCGGCGGCAGCTTCGAATACGACGCAGCGAACCTCGCCTAATTCGTGAGTCCTGGCACCCAGGTTGCAGCAATCGCCTGCTGCGCCTGATTCGCCCACGGTGCTCCTGCGGCGGTGAGGTTGAACGCGGCCACGGCACCGATGACGATCGTGGCGGGCGATTCGATTGCAGCGTGACCGAGGTCGGCGAGATCGCACCGCACGACCTCCTGCTCGTCAGTGGTGGCGCGTTGGATGGCGGCGACCGGCGTGTCGGGGGCGAGGCCGCCGGTGATCAACTCCGCCGCGATCGCCGCGCGATGGGCCACACCCATCAAGACGACGATGGTCCCGCCAACCTTGGCGAGTGACCGCCAGTCGATGTTGGGCTCCCCTGGGCGGCGGTGTCCGGTGACCACGGTGAACGCAGCTGCCACGCTGCGGTGGGTGACTGGGATGCCAGCAGCTGCAGGTGCAGCGATTGACGAGGTGATGCCCGGCACGACCTCGAACTCGAGGCCAGCCTCGCGCAGCGCAAGTGCTTCCTCTCCGCCACGACCAAACACGAACGGATCGCCACCCTTCAACCGAACGACACGTTTGCCTTGCCGACCGAGTTCGACGAGCAGCGCCGAGATCAGCTCCTGCGAGGCCCCTCGACCGGGACGCTTGCCGACGTCGATCCGCTCGGCCGACTCGGGGATGAGGGCGAGCACGCCATCGCCGACGAGTGCATCGTGCACGACGACGTCGGCGGCCGCGAGCAGGCGTGCGGCCTTCATGGTGAGGAGGTCAGGGTCCCCCGGGCCGGCTCCGACTAGTGCGACGCTCACTGGGCACGCACCCGTCGGGTGGTCGTGGTCGGCAGCATTGCCAGGAGCGATGTCCACTCCTGTTGCATTGCCCAGTCGCCGAACGACGTGGTGTCGTTCGCCCCGACATCGTGGCTGAACCGTTCGAGCAGCGGACGCAACATGTCGGGGATCTCCTCCAGGGGCACGTCCTCACGGACACGTTTGGCCAGTCGGTCACCTGCTGCTGAACCGCCGACGTAGACGTCGTAGCCCTTCTTGGTTCGACCGACGATGCCGAGTTCGGCGGCATACGGCCGCGAGCAGCCATTGGGGCACCCGGTCATGTTGAGCCGAAGTGGTAATCCGGTGTTGCCCGTATCGGCGAGCACCTTCTCGAGGCGATCGACTACTTGCGGCAGCACACGCTCAGCTTCACCGAGTGCCTTTGAGCAGGTCGGCAGAGCCGGGCAGGCGATTGCCAGGTTGCGGGTCGGACTCTGGTCGCTCGCGAGCGGCACGCCATTCGAGCGCAGCGTGTTTTCTACCGCCGCCCGGTCGGTGATGCCAAGCAGCAACAGGTCTTGTCGTGGAGTCACACGCAACGCAGACACGGCGCCGTCGGCGATCAAACGCTTGAGCGCGTACCGCAGGCCATGCGCGACCTTGCCCGATGACACCGGCAGGCCAAGTACGGACGCCGCGCTGTCTGGCTCGGTGTCGTCCCAGCCGTGGTGTGCGTGAACCTCCCATGCGGGCAAGTCGACGGGGTCGGCAAGAGGCTGGCCGGTGCGCTGTTCGATTTGGTCCCGTAGCCACGGGATGCCTTTGGCCTCGACGAGGTATTTGAGGCGGGCTCTGGCCCGGTCGTCGCGGTCGCCGTAATCGC
>JBLIKS010000284.1:0-4139 GCA_047635555.1 Candidatus Azotimanducaceae bacterium | reverse complement strand
CCGCACAACCCGACCGGCGCCACGGTCAACCTTCCATTTATGCAGCGCGTTGTTGACTTCTGTCGCGAGAAAGAGATGATTGTCGTCCACGACAACGCGTATGCCGACATGGGCTTCGATGGCCACGAGCCGCCGAGTATCCTTCAGGCCGAGGGGGCCAAGGAATGTGCCGTCGAGCTGTACTCGATGACGAAGAGTTTCTCGATGTCGGGTTGGCGCTGTGCTTTTCTGCTCGGTAACAAAGATGTTGTTCAAGCACTCGTCAAACTCAAGAGCTACCTCGACTACGGCATGTTCCAGCCAGTGCAGATCGCTGCGACCGTGACGATGAACGAAGCCCCTGAATTCCCCGACCAGGTCCGTGAGGTGTACGAGTCGCGGTGCGACACGCTGATTGACGGTCTTCAGCGCATCGGTTGGGATGTCCCCAAGCCTGGCGGCACGATGTTCGTATGGGCTCCGATTCCTGAGGCCTATTCCGAGATGGGCTCGGTTGAGTTCTGCTCTCACGTGGTGAGGGAAGCTGATGTGGCCCTATCGCCCGGTGTCGGTTTCGGCCCTGGCGGCGAAGGATTCGCCAGGTTCGCGCTCATCGAGAACGAAATGCGTATCAACCAGGCTATCCGCAACCTCAAGCGCGGTCTCCCAAAACTGGCCTAAGGGACCCGTCTCGACGGGAATGGGACGCGAAACGAAGCGGCAACCTGGTCGTCACGAAGCGCGTCAGTCCGATCTATACGTTCTGACCGTGCACACCGTTGTCGTTGTCCGTGTCTGGATGCCCGATCGTCCAGGAGCCCTGGGTCAGGTCGCGAGTCGAATCGGTGCGGTACGTGGCGATGTGCTGGCGATCGAAATCCTCGAACAGGGAGCGGGTCGCGTCATCGACGAACTCACCGTCGCCCTGCCCGATGAAGGTCTCGTTCCACTGCTGACTGCGGAAATCGATGCGGTCGATGGGGTGTCGGTCGAGAATATCCGCACCGTCGACATCAACCGGGTTGACCCCAACCTGGCTGCCCTTGCCGTTGGTGCCGCAATGGCTGAGTGTCCGAAGGAAGATCGCCTCGACGTCCTGTGCACTGGCTTGATGCGCATTGTCGAAGCCGACTGGGTCGCAGCACTGGGCGTCGACGGCCTGGTCATGCAACTCGGTGAGACACCAGACCTTTCCTGGCTGATCGCGTTTCTGGCTGGCAGCCAGCACCTCGATGAGGTCGACGACGCCGCCCCGAGTGACCTGGTCTGGGCACACCTGCCTGGCGCTGGGCTGAACGTGGTTGCCAGCCGGAACGACCGGCCAATTCATGAACGCGAACGGACCAGGGTGAACCTGCTTGGTCGGCTCGCCGACGCCCTGCTTTAGCTCTCCCAGCCCCTTGAGCGCTCGACGGCGCGCAACCATTGGCTGTGCAAGACATCGCAGGCTTCACGATTATCGGCAGGCGTGAATCGAGCATCGAGCGCCCATTGCGCCAACACCTCGTCCGGCGTTGCCCACACGCCCTCGGCGAGGCCGGCAAGAAATGCGGCGCCCAAGGCAGTGGTCTCTTGGTCGACCGGCCGCAGGACGTCGACGCCGAGCTGATCCGACTGGATCTGACAGAGCAGATCCATGATCGAAGCACCGCCGTCGACGCGCAGCTCTTTCAGCTCAGTTCCGCTCGCTGCAACCATGGCGTCGACCACGTCACGTGTTTGGTACGCCATCGATTCGACCGTGGCGCGCACGATCTCGGCGCGCCCGGTGCCGCGCGTGATGCCAACGATGGTGCCGCGTGCGTACGGATCCCACCAAGGTGATCCGAGGCCGGCGAGGGCAGGAACGAAGTAGACCCCGCCAGTGTCGTCGACCGATTCGGCGAGCGGGCCCGCTTCGGCGGCATGATCGATGATGTTCAACCCGTCGCGCAGCCACTGGATCGCAGCGCCGGTCACAAAGATCGCGCCCTCAAGTGCATAGTGCGTGGTGCCGTCGGCGAGTGTCCACGCAACGGTGGTCAGCATGCCAGTCGTCGGTGGGGGACAGGTTTCGCCGACATTGAGGAGCACGAACGAACCTGTGCCGTAGGTGTTTTTGGCCATGCCGGGCTCAACGCAAGCTTGACCGAACAGTGCGGCCTGCTGGTCGCCAGCGACGCCGCTCACCGGTATACCACCCGGAACGCCGCACGCTGCTGACGTGAGGCCGACTCGGCCGCTCGACGGGACGATCTCGGCAAGTGCCGACATGGGCACGTGCAGCATGTCGCACAGTTCAGGGTCCCACGTCCGAGTCCGAATGTCGCAGAGCATCGTTCGGCTCGCATTGGTGACGTCGGTGGCGAACACGGCACCGGCAGTCAAGTTCCAGATCAACCACGAATCGATCGTGCCGAGGGCCAACTTGTCGTCGACCGGGATGTCGCGGTTCTGGAGCAGCCATTCGAACTTGGTCCCCGAGAAATAGGGGTCGAGCACAAGGCCGGTTCGTTCGCGAACCATGTCGAGCCGGCCTTGCGCCGTCAGTTCGTCGCAGCGGTTCGCGGTACGCCGGTCTTGCCAGACAATGGCGGTGCCGAAGGTGGTGCCGGTGGTGCGATCCCACGCCAGCGCGGTTTCGCGTTGATTGGCGATGCCGATCGCGGCAACACGATCCCGACCGACCTCGTCGATGACCTCGTTGAGCGTCTCGACAACGGCAGCCCAGATCTCGTTGGCGTCGTGTTCAACCCAGCCCGGCTGCGGGTAGTGCTGAGTGAACTCGCGGTACGACGCAACCGTGGGGGAGTTGTCGGTGAACACCGCCCGGCTGCGTACTCCGGTTGTTCCGGCATCGATGGCAATCACACACTGACTCGTCACACGGGCCAGAGTAGTCGGCGGATCCAGTGCCGGACTGGAGTCAGCGGCGGCGGGGTTTCTTCGATTGCGGACGGTTGCCGCCACCGGCCGTCCGACTGCTCGGCGTAACGACACGGCCGACCGGCCCGTCGTCGCCCTTCTTGGAGCGCTTGCCCTTCTTGCCTGCGTCGTCGGCCGAAGGTTGCGCTGACCGCATTTCCTTCATCGTCTTACGCTGGTACCCAATTTTTGCCAAGACCCAGCCGAGGCCGAGGTACATCGGGCCACTGACGAGTACTCCGGCGATTGCGCCGACCGGGTTCCCGTCGTTGAAGACGAACAGGAAGACGACCGACATGATCGCGGCGTAGATCACCCACTCGCGCGTCAGCCGTTTCCACGGCACCGTGCGAGTGTTGTCCCAAGCCATCCGGCATTCTTACCAGCCGCAACCGGAAGAGCCTCGCCAATTCGATCGTTTCCGAACACGGTGTGCCCCGAAGAGCGGCGTCGCGTACGATCAAGGGCTGTGCGTGTGGGGATTTTGACCGGGGGAGGCGATTGCCCAGGTCTCAACGCGGTGATCCGCGCTGTGGTCCGCAAGGGCGAACGTCACTATGGCGATGAACTCGTCGGGTTCATCGATGCCTGGGACGGCGTGATGGATCGACACACCATGCCGCTGTCGGTTGAAACGATGCGTGGCATGCTGCCCCGTGGCGGCACCGTGCTCGGCACACGCCGAGGGAGCCCGTTCGACACCGTTGACGGCGTCGAACGCGTCAAGCGGAGTATGAGCGACCTCGGCCTTGAAGGGTTGATCGTGATCGGCGGCAACGGCAGCCTGAGTGTTGCCTGTCGGCTCCACGCCGAACATGGCATTCCAGTCGTTGGTGTTCCCAAGACCATCGACAACGACGTTTTTGGAACCGACGTGACGTTTGGGTTTAACACGGCGGTGCAGATCGCGACTGATGCCATCGATCGGCTACACACCACTGCAGAGAGTCACGATCGCGTGATGGTCGTCGAAGTCATGGGCCGACACACCGGCTGGATTGCCACCTCGGCTGGCATTGCTGGCGGAGCAACGGCAGTGCTCATTCCCGAGATTCCGTTCGACATCGACGAGCTCTGCGACCGGTTGACGCGACGTCACGACCGCGGCCGATTTGCCTCGATCGTTGTCGTTGCCGAGGGGGCTTCGCCTGTGCCCGGATCTCTTGAAATGGAAGAGAAGGTCCTCGACCGATTCGGACACGTCGTGCTCGGTGGGGTTGCCACCCAGATCGCTCTGGCCATCGGAGAGCGAACAG
>JBLIKS010000283.1:0-4147 GCA_047635555.1 Candidatus Azotimanducaceae bacterium | reverse complement strand
CTGTCGGTCGCGCGATGGCGGGTCCAACGCCACCAGAAGGGGCCGATCGACACACCGCTACGTCGACGCATTGACGACCCCGCCACGCGTCGCTCAGCGCGCTGTGCTGGCACCTATTTTCTCGAAAAATTTGGCTTGCCTCGGTCTGACTGGGCTACAGCCGACCAGGTCTGGCACGTCCGCAACGTCCAACCTGATGATGCGCTTTCGATGATCGTCGTCCGCTCCACGCATCGTCCCCGAACCCCTCGACTGCGTAGGAGTCATCGGTCTTGATGTACCGGTTCCGCTGGCCGCTGCATATTCCGGACTAAGCGCAGGTCGTGTGTGATGGACTGCAGTACATCGTCACACCTTCTCTTCCACATGGAGAACACCAGTGCATTGTTCAAACTCTGAGCCAGGTCAACCCATCGTTCGAGATCGCCTTCCCGCGAGGTCGACACACCGAGGTCATCCCCTGACAGCAATCTCGATCGTGGTCGCGCTCGGCGCTGCCGCGTGTTCGTCCGGTGGAGGCGATATTGCCAGCGTCCAGGCGCCGTCGACGACGGCCGCCGTTGAGCCTGCTGTCCCCGCGGGCCTCTTTGCTGTGGCTTCGCTCGATTCGACCGATGTCCAACCGCTCGATCGTGTCGGCGTCACCGGCGTTGACGGATCTGTCCCGATGGTCGCGGCCTACCCGCTCGGCGACGACATCTGGGGCTCTACCCGCCTCCTCACCGATGACGACGGGTTGTTCTTCCTCGCTCCACCGAACATCGCTGAGCCTGCGACCGGAGGCGAGGTCGAGATCTTGCTGACCGATGGCGAAGTACTCAGCGCGCCCCTGACCCTCAATGTCATGCCGCTCACTGAGCACCCAGGTGGCTTCGAGCAGGAGATGGCTGCGCTGATCGGCGCTGTCGACGAGGACGCCGCGCTCTACGGCAGCAGCTGGGAGGAATTGGCGGGCTCACCGCTGGACGAGCTTCCCGAGGAGCTGACCGGGCTGAAGGTTGTCCAGATGCTGATCGACGATGGCGACGGCGGAGGCGCTGCCGGTTCGTACGCCTCGCTTGACCCACAAGCAGCGGCCGTCATGGATGCCCTGATCGTCAAGATCGGATTGACAGAGCCGATCGAACTCGACCTCCCCGACGACGGCCTGCCGCCGGAGGGCGCAGAACCGGATGGATTCGCGAGCCGCATCGATCCCGCCTCAATGCAGGCTGGACCGGTTGGCTTCCGATCTGCCGCTACAGCTCCCGCACTTGGGGGCGCAGACTGCATCCCGTTCCCGCGCGAGGACATCGACGCTGCCCGGTTGTCTGACCTGATGCTCAAGTCGAAGATCGGCGAGATCGCTACCGACACCAGCGGGCTCGCTGGCAAATACCTCGTGGCGGCCGAGTTGGCCTTCGGCGTGTCGGCGACGCTTGAGGCGCTCGGATCGGGCGGCAAGTCAAAATTCGCAGCAACGGCTCTGCAGTTGGTGGCGGCCCGCAAGATGCAGCATGCGATGAACGCGGGGCTCATGCCTTCGTTCTTCTCGAATATCGACCCCGAGTTCAACGAAACGCAGCATGAAGAGGATCGGGATGCGCCCGGCCGATGGACCAAGGTCTGGGTGACTGCCAATTCGCTCGGCTACTCGCTTGACGGTGACATCGTCGGAGCCCTGATCGACGGCGCAGGTGCTGAGTTGATCGGCAACGCTGGCCTACAAGATGGTTCGCTAATCAAGCTCGAAGCTGGTGCTGCCACCGGCGAGGTCAAGAACGCCGTCAATGATGTACTCGGCAAAACGAGTGTGATCTCGTTCTGTCCGAACACGTGGCGGGTCGATATCGCCGGCGAGGAGTGGAGCTGGGTGCGACCCGAACAGGCACTGTTCACCGTCGATGGTGCCGCCATGACCTTCCGGAACGACAAGGAAGTCGGCACCGACACGCTCAGGTTCTCTCCGTGGCCCAACCGCTTCGGAGGCGCCTACATCGCCGGCGACCTCCCGATCTCCACCGAAGAGATTGTTGTCCGCATCGGACAGAACATCCTGTGGGTGACCGACCCCGGCTCACCATTGCCCGTGAAGGTCGATCTTCGATGGGCCGAGACCAAGACGCTCGAGTGGAAGACCGAGCAAGGCGAGTGGGCTGATGGCCTCGGCATCGAGAAGGACGGACCAGGCACCCGTGTGTTGACGACCCCGTCTGACCCAGGCGACTATCCATTTGAAATCGAGATCGAGGCGACCACGAAGACGGGCCTGCGCAGCAAACCGGGAGCGCCCCGCCGGTACGACTTCGTGGAGGTACGCCTGGCACCGATCGTCGTGTCGCCCAACCCCGGGTCCGTGTTCGTTCGCAGAGAACTGCCGTTCACGGCGACCGATCGTGACGGCGACCCGGTTGAGGTCACCTGGACCGCTACCGGCGGTTCGATCGCGGGGGCCGGCGTTGGTGCAGCGGTCTACACCGCTGGACGGGTCGTCGGAACGTACAAGGTCACAGCGACGCTCCGAGACAACCCCGCAGTGTTCGTGACGGTCACTGTTCAGGTGGTGGAGGCGGATTGTCTTGTTGGGCAATGGAGACTTCGCGAGCAAGACTTCCTCGACCAGATCGCAGCGGTCGGCGGCGGTGGCACCTTCACGCATTTGGGAGGTCAGTACCTGATCACCCTCGAAGAAGACGGCACCTACTTAGGCCAGCGGGAAGGATGGAGTTTTCAGCTGACGACGCCAGCGGGCCCAGCCGAGCTCTTGATCGACAGCGTCGAGGGCGGTACCTGGATCGTCGACGCCGCGGGTGAGCGCCTGGCGGTAGACGAGACGTCATCGTCGGCCACGGTGTCAATGACGGTTGGTGGTTTTTCGGTTCCTGGCCAACAGTTCAATGCTCCGGGGTTTGGTGGCGAGGGCGGCTATGTGTGCAGCGGTGACGTGATGACGACCACATTCGACGAGGGTGGAACTACCTTCGTCTCAACCCTCGACCGAATCGGGTGAGGACAGGCCGGAGTGAGACCTGCAGCACAGATGACTGCGATCGGCGACCAGATCGGGGTCCCACTCCCCGACCGCTGGCGGTAACCAGGTCAGGCGCGGCGGCTGGATTCGACGTCGTTGAGGTCGAGATGGTTGCGCATGTACTGGTTGAGTGCATTGCTCTGGGGCACGTAGTCCCAGGCCTCGAACCGGCCCTGGCGTAGCGCCCGGTCAACTGTCGCCCGCGCCTCCTGGTTCGACCGGACTGCGGCGTCAATCGCTGGTGCGTCCCAACGATCAGCCACTTCGGCTGCGAACGCAGCAGCGACCGCGCCATGGTCGGGGTCGGCTGCCAAGTTGCTCAGCTCTGACGGATCGGCGGCCACATTGAAGAGTTGCGGCGGGTCGGCAGGCGACGACACGTACTTCCAATCGCCTCGGCGAATCATGAAAATCGGTGCCACAGCACCTTCGCCCAGATACTCCCCCACGACCGTCTTGTCGACGCCACCATCGAGCACGCTGCGGCCATCCATCGTTGCAGGCACGTCGACACCTGCGAGGTCGAGCATGGTCGGGGCAATGTCGAGCAGGCCGACGTGCTCGTCAATCCGCTGACCGCCAGCGACGCCGGGGCGGCGGACGATCAGCGGGATCCGCGCGCTGTGCTCGAAGAAACTCATCTTGTACCAGAGGCCACGCTCGCCGAGCATGTCGCCGTGGTCGCCCGTGAATATCACCACGGTGTTGTCGGCCATGCCGTGCCGGTCAAGCGTGTCGAGCATCTCACCAATGTGGTGATCGACGAAGCTGATGTTGGCCAAGTACGCGTGGCGGGCGCTGCGGATCTGCTCGTCGCTGATCTCGGTGGTGTCAGCGGCGATGACGTGGCGAAGACGCCGGCTGTGCGGGTCGTTCTCGTCGTCGGCAATCGGGCCGACCGACGGCATCGGGATGGAATCGTGATCGTAGAGATCCCAGAACTGCTGCCGCGCGATGTACGGATCGTGCGGGTGCGTGAACGATGCCGTCATCATCCACGGGCGCTCGTCGGCGGTCCGGGCCAGGTCGCGCAGCTTGCGGATGCTGTGATGTGCGACGTCATCGTCGTAGTCGAGTTGGTTCGACACGTCAGCGATGCCAGCGTGCACCACCGAATCCATGTTGTGGAACCACCAG
>JBLIKS010000282.1:0-4165 GCA_047635555.1 Candidatus Azotimanducaceae bacterium | reverse complement strand
CAGGACGGCGGCCATTGCGCCGAGCGCGTGCGGTTCGAGGACGTCGTCATGGTCGACGAGCGCGACGAACGTGCCGGTCGCTGCAGCCAGCGCGTCAGAACTCGCAGCGACGATGCCGCCCTGTTTGGCGCGATGCACGACCTTGACGCGTGGATCCGCAGCTGCATGTTCGTCGAGGAGGAGCGCGACCTCGGGCCGGGTCGACCCGTCGTTGACGAGCACATGTTCCCAGTTGGCCCAGCTCTGGCGTTCGACAGATCGGAGGCAGGCAGCCAAGTGGGCTGGGTCGGGGTCAAAGACCGGTGTCAGCACCGAGATGAGCGGAAGCATCGTGCTACTCAGAAGATGCGGGCACGGACCAACCGGGTGATCCGGCCGAAGGTGGATTGCGCACGACTGATCACCAGCCGTTGGAAGTGGTCTTGGTCTTGGCGGGCGCGGGCCAATTCGACGTGCAACTGAGCGACTTGGCCGCGCAGGGCACCGGTGCTGGCTTCAGCACCCTTGGCAACGTCGCGTGCCGCGAGGAGGTCGTGACGCAGTGCTGCGTAGCTCTGCTCGTCTGGGCCAACGAGCGTGCGGAGGCGGTCGATCTCCGTTTGGAGCTCGCCGGGATCGGGTGCTGACATCGTCACAAGTGTACTGCGAGCGCCCAGGGCGGCCGGTTTTACGGCCTGGCCGGCCTGGGCCATGGCAACGTCGGGTGCAGCTCGCGGAGGTGCTCGAGCATCAGGTCACCGAACAGGTTCGACGTGGCGAGCATCGAGGTTTCCTGTGTGCGGTATCGCCCGAGCATCTCGCCAACGTGCACGCCGCGTTCGCCCGATGCTGCGAGTCGAAGCCACATCTCCCAGTCTTCCCAGCCAAAGACGAGCGCGTCGTCGACCCGGTAACCACCGTGCTGTTCGAAGGTCGCTGCTCGGAACATGGCTTGGGCATCGATGTGGTTCGCCACGCACAGCCAGGGCACGTGCCAGCCGGTTGCGCTGCGCAAACCGGTGGTTTTGCCGAACTCTTCGAGGATCGACCAGGAAAACGCCGCACCGGGATGGGCATCGAGCGCATCGGCCAGGCGACGCAGACAGCTCGGATAGACGTGGTTGTCGGCGTCCATCACCATGACCTTGGCACCGCGGGCGTGTTCGATCGCCCGGTTCCGGCTTGCGGGGAGCCCGCGGTTCGCATCAACGCCGATCAGCACGATTGGCGTGTTGGGGTGAGCCTCGATGAAGTCGCTGACCACCTGACGACCGTGATCGTTTGAATGGTCGTCGACGATCACGATCTCGATGTCGACATCGGTCGACGCGACAATCGAGTCGAGTGTTTCGCCGACCACAGCGGCGTAGTCGAAGAGCGTGACGATGACGCTGACCTCTGGCGTTGCATCCGGTGTTGCATCGCGGTACGCCGCCGACGTGATCACTTCGACGTGTTCGGCATCGCCGTGACGGTAGGCGCAGCGAGCGGCGTCGATCGATCGTTGCAACGACATCTCGTCATGGAGTGCGGCGTACACACGTCGGCGCAAGGCAGTTGTCGGGCGGAAGGCGGGAAGCAACGGAATCTGTTGTGCCCGGCGCAGCTTCGAGCGATACGACGGCACCGCACGTCCGGTAGCGAAACGTCGCGACCTGCCGCTCTGCTCCGGGTTCGCTGCCGGGTTCTGTGCCGGGATCGACTCCAGGATCGGGGCCAGGCTGTCGACGAGCGGATGTTCTTCGAGCACCGCAATCGATCCGGCCGCACTGATCTCGGCGCACCGTTCGGGGTCGTCGAGCAGTTCAGCAATCGTCGTTGCCAGATCGGTCGTCTCGATGAAGTGTGTGCCCGACTGCAACGGGGCACAACCTGTTGCTGGCTCGGTGACGACAACGCAACCGTTCGCCATGGCCTCGATCAGCCGAGCCCACTCGAAGTAGTGATTGGCCGCGCCGCCTGCACTACCCGCGCCGCCTGCACCGCCTGCATCGCCTGCACCGCCTGCATCGCCTGCATCGCCTGCATCGCGATGGATATTGACGAGGATTTTCGATGATGCGAGGAGGTCGTACTTGGCTGCGCCGAAGACCAGTGATTCGATTGTTCCGTCGACGGGACGGCTGAAGTCGAAGAGGCGGAGGTCGGCCCGGTGTTCCCAGAGCTGCGGGGCGAGCGTTGCGAGTGTCGCCGCCCGGTAGTCGGTCAGGCCACCGAGGAACAGCACATCGGTGGGCCGGCCGGCGGGCTGGTGGGTGGAGTAGCTGCGTCGGTCCATCGACGGGACCCCGCCGAGGCGCAGGTGCTGGGCCTCGATGCCTGCGGCCTGTAACGCAGCGACGCCGTGCGTGTTGATGTCGAGCACCATTGGGCTGGCCCGACTCAACAGCACGGTCATGTCGAACCAAGAGGTCCCGGGCTGTTCGGTACAGACCGGGATACTGCACCGCGCTGCGGCATCGATTGCCGCGTCGTCGGCGTCACTCAGCACGTAGAACTCGTGGGGCGCGACGACAAGGTTGATCGCTGCGGCGTCAGTCGGGAGCGAGCCGTCGCGCACGAGTTGGCTCCGGTGGCCAGCCAGCTCGGCCGCCTCGACGAGCCATGCAGCGATGTCGGCCATGAAGTCGTTGCCGCGTTCGGCAACGAACACATTCACCGGTCGATTGGTCACGAACGCTTCCGCACCGCACGCACGACGTCAGCAGGTGCCCGCCCGATCTTGGACGCCGTCCGTTTGATGACGGTTGCGCGGTCGGGTGCGGCGCGCAGGCTGACTGCCATCTGCTTCACCAGGTTGCGTCGGCTCATCTCGGCGGGGAGCTGTGCGGCAATGTCTCGGAGTTCTGCTTGGCGCTCGCGTGACGCCTGCTGGAGGTCGTCGAGCTGCTGTTCCATGGGGTCGGGCTGCACGTCGACAGGTTATGTGCCATCCGGTGCCGAGCCGAGCATGGAGACGTTCACGGTGGGCGGTGTATAGGGTTCGCCCCGCATGTCGATACGGAAAGCGCTCACGCAGCGCAACCTGTTGTATCTCCTGTCTCAAAAGGAGCTACGGACGCGCTACCGCAAGTCGATCCTCGGCTGGGCGTGGAGCCTCCTCAACCCGTTGAGCCAGATGATCATCTTCAGTATCATCTTCTTGGAGGTGTTTGATAGCAACCCACCGAAAGGTGCCGCGAGTGGCCTCGAGAACTTCCCGCTCTACTTCCTGTCCGGCCTTTTGCCGTTCCAGTTCTTTTCCATCTCGGTCACAGCCGCCATTGGCAACGTGCAGGGTGGGGCGAGCCTGATCAAGAAGGTGGCGTTCCCGCACGAACACCTCGTGTTCTCCATCGTGATCGCCCAGCTCGTCACGATCGGCATCGAGCTGGTGGTGCTGTCGATCTCATTCCTGTTCTTCGGTTTCTTCATGTTCCAGTGGCTGCTGCCAATGGCACTGCTGCTGGTGCTCATCTCGCTGTTCACCACCGGCGTTGCTTTGGCGCTGTCGGCAGCCAACGTCTTCTTCCACGACATCAACTACCTGTGGGGCATTACTGCTCAGCTCATGTTCTATTCGAGCCCGATCATTTTCGTTCCGTCCCAAGTCCCCAACGAGGCCGTTCGATTTGTCAGTAACTGGGGCCCAACCGGCAGCTTCGTTCGCGCATCCCAGCAAATTTTGTACGACGGCCAATGGCCGAGCATCGAACGGTGGGCCTACGTCGCTACGTTCTCCTTTGCGACGTTTGCGATCGGCGCCTGGATCTTCAATAAGTTGTCACCGCGGTTCGCGGAGGAATTCTGATGGCTCTTCTCGATCGGTCCAACGGTGCGAATTCCGACTACGCGCTGCGGGTTTCCGAGGTCTCCAAGACCTTCCGGATTCATCAGGAACGGGCCTCGTCGCTCAAGGCGTTCATCGCCGCTGGCGGCCGCAACCGCTACGAAGAATTCTGGGCGCTGCGTGACGTCTCGTTCGATGTCGAACCAGGCCAGGCGCTCGGCATCATTGGCCACAATGGCTCGGGTAAGTCGACCCTGCTCAAGTGCATGGCGGGCATCCTCACACCGAAGTCGGGCAACATCGAGGTCACCAAGCGGATGGCCGCGCTCCTCGAACTTGGTGCCGGGTTCCACCAGGAGTTGAGCGGGCGTGACAACGTCTTTTTGAACGCCGCCATCTTGGGCATGGGCCGTAAAG
>JBLIKS010000281.1:0-4168 GCA_047635555.1 Candidatus Azotimanducaceae bacterium | reverse complement strand
CACGCGCCTTCCGGTTCGATCCAGCGAGCGACAACGGCGGCTGGCACGACAGCACCGACTTCCCAGTGGCGGCAGATAATCCACTCAACGGCAACATGTACCGCCCGCTCTACTTTGACCTTGGACAAGCAATCCACGGCGCCAACAACGTGCCGACCTCTCCTCAAAGCAAGGGGTGTGCCCGTCTGCGCATCGAGAACCAGGATCAGCTGGTCGGCTGGCTCGGCCTTGCATCGGCGATGACGCCGATCTGGAGCGAGCGGAGCATCTCGGTCGCAGTCAACGTCCAAGGCGAATACGTCGGCTAATTCCGACGTCCGTCGGCAGGGCACATTTCGAGAAAGGGGATGCAAGAACAGAGCCCCGGTGCAGTTCGTTACGCTGGCGGCAATGTTTCTGCAGCAGTTGTGAACTCTGTTGATCCGCCCGTTCGTCGAACACACCATGCATCAACAGGGAGAAACACATGAAGCGAGTCATTGCACTCACTGCAACAGCGGGTCTGCTCTTCGCAGCCTGCGGCGGTAGCGACGAAGCCGTGAGCAACGTCGACGAGGTCGTCGACGAGGTCGTCGCCGAAACTGAGGCCCCCGCCGACACCGAAGCTCCGGCCGAAGACGAAGCACCCGCCGCCGGCCTGTCGGTCGACACGATCAACGTCGCGTACTTCGAGCAGTGGCCGACGCCAAACCTGACTGGCTTCAACGACGGTTCGTTCGACGCTGCCGTCGGTGCGACGATCAACTGGGTCCCGTTTGGGGGAGGCGGCGAAATGTCCGAAGCCATGGCGGCCGGCGACATCGACATCTCGTACAGCCAGGGCCTCACCCCGTTCGCCAACACGGTCAACAACGGCGCTGACCTCAAGGTGGTCGGTATCGCAGTGGCCTACGCCGAAGCTGACAACTGCGTTGCACAAGGCAGGCTCGCGGTCACACGCGACAACGCTGCCGAGGTGCTCGACGGCGCCACAGTGATGACTCCTTCAGGCAACGTGACCAACTTCAAGATGCTGTCGATGATGGACTTCCTCGGCGTCGACATCTCCTCGCTCAACATCCTCCCGACCGATGGTGGAGCCACCACGCTCGCGGCCTTTGAGAGCGGCGAGATCGATGTTGGCTGCTCGTTCGGCGGCTCGCTTGTATCGATGCTTGAGGGCGGTGGTGAGCTGATTATGACCGGCGCCGAGCAGGTCTCCGACATCGGCATCAACACCTACGACATCGTGTCAATCCCGTCTTCGTTCGGCGCAGATCACGCCGACGCAGTGGTCGCCTTCCTGAAGGCAACCGAGCAATTCAACGAGGCGTGGGCGTCTGATCCAGAAGGTACCAACGGCACGATTGCCCGTGCATCCGGTATGGAAGACGTCGGAAACTTCCTGGCTGGCCCGGTCTGGTTCTCCTTCCCGACGCTCCAAGAGCAGCTTGGCGCCGACTGGATGGGTGGCACGGTGGCCAGAAACATGACCGAGCAGATCCAGACATTTGTCGACCTTGGCCAGATCGATTCGTCGATTGGCGACTTCAGCGGTTCCGTCGACACGAGCTACCTCGAAGCCGCAACAAGTTAAACCGCTTCGGTTCACAATGAACACACAATGATGCACGGGGTGGTGTCGGGCTCTTCGGCCAGGCTCCACCCCGTTTGCATTCTGTACACCGGGCACCCAGCAATACTCTGAACATCGATCGTCATGGGGGCATCATGAAAGCACTGTCTGTGTCGAACGTCGGCATGGTCTATGACATTCCAGGCGGCGAGTCCGTCGAGGCATTGAAAGACGTGTCCTTCGACCTGGAAGCTGGTCGCCTCCTCACCCTGCTTGGCCCTTCAGGCTGCGGCAAAACCACCCTGCTCAACATCGTGGCTGGTTTCCTCGCCCCGACAACTGGCGCCATCCTGATGGAAGGCGAGCAGATCACCAAGCCCGGCCGCGACCGGGGAATGGTCTTCCAACAGGGCGCCTTGTTCGAATGGTTGTCAGTCGCCGACAACATCTCATTCGGCCCGCGCATGAACAAGAAAAGAAAGGCCGAATACGCACCTCGCGTCGAAGAATTGCTCGAGATCGTCGGCCTCGGAGGCTTCGCCGACAAGCAGATCTACGAGCTGTCCGGCGGCATGCAACAGCGCGTGGCCTTGGCCCGCTGCCTTGCGAACGACCCCGACATGATCCTCATGGACGAGCCCCTCGGCGCACTCGACGCGCTGACCCGCGAGAAGATGCAGGGCCTCATCCTCAATATCTGGAAAGAGACTGGCAAGACCATCATCCTCGTCACGCACTCGGTCGAAGAGGCCCTGTACCTCGGTGACCGGCTGTTCGTGATGGCACCTCGACCCGGCCGCATCGAACGCGACTACACACTTCCGTTCGCCGAGCAGGGCCTCACCGCCGACGCCCGTGAGCTGAAGTTGTCACCTGAGTTTGCTGAGAAGAAGGAAGAGATCTTGAACATGATTTGGGAGATGGAAGAGCAAATCATGGGAACGGGACTCTGACCATGGCTGGCTCCACAGGCGGCGTGCTCGGGTTGCTCAAACGAGGCAGCGCCCGCGACGACCACAACACGGTCGCGTTTGGCGACGCCTCCGCGGTACGCAGCCTGCCGATATACAGCCTGCTCGCACTGTTCGGCCTGATGCTTTTCTGGTTCCTGGCAACCCAGCCGTTCGGATTTCCGAATGACTTCAAGGCGTCCGTCGACAAGACGTTCCAGGTCGCTGCCGACGATGCTGAAGTGCGGAATCAGGAGCGAATCGACAGCGGCAACCCCAATTTGATCGAGATTCCGTTCACCGACCCGACGCAACGCGATTATCTCGCAGCGTGTGCTCAAGCCCCCGACGACCAGTGCAGCAGTTCCGACTACAGCCAGTTCCTCAGCCCAAGCAAGTTCCCCTCCCCCGGTGACACGTGGGTCGCGTTCAACCGGCTCCGCACACGCGGGTTCCAAAACGAGACGTTGGCAGGCCACGCTGGTATCAGCCTGTGGCGCGTCATCCGCGGCATGTTCTGGGGCACGCTCATCGGTGTACCGATCGGTTTTGCAATGGGCTTGTCGAGCCGTCTGCGCGGCCTCTTCGATACACCCGTCGAACTGTTCCGACCGATTCCTCCGCTCGCCCTCCTCCCGCTCTTCATCGTCTGGTTTGGCATCGGTGACGGCACTGCGGTGAGGCTGCTGATCTTCGCGTCAGTCTGGATCATGATCATCGCTGCTCGCGCCGGCGCTCAAACGGTCAAACTGTCCAAGGTGCGCGCTGCGTACTCGCTGGGTGCGTCGAAATCGCAAGTTCTCCGACGAGTCATCCTGCCGAATGCGCTCCCCGAACTGTTCACCGGCGTCCGGGTGGCGCTCGGTGTCAGCTGGGGCACGCTGGTTGCGGCCGAACTCGTCGGCGCCAGCAGTGGGCTTGGTTCCATGATCTTCACTGCTCGCAACAACCTGCGCCTCGACGTCGTCGTGGTCGGCGTCATCGTCATCGCCGTCATCGGCGTCATGATGGACCTCGTCATGCGCTTTGCCGAATCCAAACTCGTCCCGTGGCGCGGCAAGGGCTGATCTCCAGCCTCCCAGCGTGACCAGGCTCACGCTGGTGCCGACCCTTCAAGTCGAGTGAGTCTCACGCTGCTGTTATAGGTTCAAACCTGATGATGACTTCCGCTTCCACAACCGGGCGCACGCCCCTCGACCACGACACGGTGGTCGACGCTGCGGCGAAGCTGGCAGACATTCACGGTCTCAACAAAGTGACGCTCACGTCGGTCGCCAAACAGCTTGGCGTCCGTCAACCAGCGCTGTACCGCCACGTCGAGAGCTACCAGGACCTCATTCGATCACTCAGCCTGCGCGGTCGAAAGCTCCTCGCCGATTCGATGGCAGCAGCGGCGATCGGCATCGCAGGTGATGACGCTGTGGCCGCAGTTGGCCATGCCTGGCGTCGCGTGGCCTCCGAGCGCCCCGGCCTGTATGCGGCCACGGATCGATATCCCAGCGCGGACGACGACGAACTCCAGGCTGCGGTCAACCGCATTGTCGAGGTGATCGCGATGTCGCTCACGGGCTTCGACCTCGACCCCGAGAATCGCGTCCACGCTGCCCGCACTCTGCGCTCGGCCTTTCACGGCTTTTCCCACATCGAACTGTGCGATGGCCAC
>JBLIKS010000280.1:0-4182 GCA_047635555.1 Candidatus Azotimanducaceae bacterium | reverse complement strand
GTCGAAATGCTCCAGGGCATGGCGTTCTACAACTCGGGGCAAGATTGCACCGCCCCGTGCCGAGTGATCGCCGGGGCCAAGGTGCACGACGACTTCGTGAACAAACTGACCGACGCGGTCGCCAAGGTGAAGATGGGCGACCCGATGTCAGCTGATACCGAGATGGGCCCGGTCATCTCGGCAGCGCACCTCGATCGTGTCGCTGGCTTCGTCGATCGCGCTCGCGACGCTGGCGCCGAGGTCACCGTTGGCGGCAACCGCGGTGCAGGCAGCGGCTATTTCTATGAGCCATCTGTGGTGATCGGATCCCCGCAGACCGCGGAAATCATCCAACAGGAGGTGTTTGGCCCGGTGGTCACCGTGCAATCAGCCGCGGACGAAGCAACCGCACTACAGATGGCCAACGACGTCGACTATGGCCTCGCGGCAAGCGTGTGGACGAGCGACGTGGGTCGAGCAATGCGGATGAGTAAGGCGTTGCAGTTCGGATGCGTCTGGGTCAACGACCACATTCCAATCGTGTCGGAAATGCCGCACGGTGGATTCAAGAACTCGGGCTACGGCAAAGACATGTCGATGTATGCCGTTGAGGCGTACACCGAAGTCAAGCACGTCATGATCAAGCACTAACCATGGCGGCCGACACTGCTGCATAACCGACGTGACGGCCGCGATCGCGTGACGCCGCGACTGCAGCCAAGTGACCTCCGCTTCGATCCGCCCGAGGTCAACGAAGACATCCGCCGCGCGCTGTTGCGAGAGCACTGGGGAATCGAGGGGACACTCGACCATCTCGACGGCGAACGCGATCAAAACACACGAGTCACCACCGATGAGGGTGACGTCTTCGTGCTCAAGATCGCCAGTGTGAGCGAAGATCGCTCCGTCGCCGAATTCCAATGCGCAGCACTCGAGCACCTCGCTCGGGCCGACCCAGAACTGCTGGTCCCCCGAGTGGTCGAAGCCATCTCCGGCGAATCCATCGTCAATCTTCAATCAGACACAAGCTCGATGTCGGCCCGGTTGCTGACCTTTCTTCCCGGCGTCACCTTCGACTCGGCGGGCGCGCTCACACCCGACGCGCTCGTTGGGGTGGGCGCATCTCAGGGTCGGCTCGCCTCGGCGTTCTGCGGATTCGAACATCATGCCGCCGCCAACTTCATGGCCTGGTCACTCGACAGCGGCATGGTTGCCAACGATGAACTCTGGACAGATCTGAGCGCCAAGGGCCGGGCGTGCGCTACGCCGTACCGCGAGCGTGTCGAATCTGCTGCTGCCGCGCTGGCCGGAACACGACGCCAGATCGTCCACAACGACGGACACCGGGGCAATCTTTTACGCGGCACGCGAGACACCACCGATGTGATCGGCGTGATCGACTTCGGCGACATCGCCGAAACCGCGGTGATCGCGGACCTCGCCATCTGCGGGGCGAGTTTCATCGATAGCCACCCGGACCAGTGCGCCGCGCTCTGCTCGATCGCCGTCGGCTACCACTCAGCAATGCCGCTCGACCTCAACGAAGTCGACCTCCTCGCCGATCTCGTGTTAACTCGTATCGTGCTCGGTCTACTGCTCGTCGAGTACCAAGCGCGACATGCACCGGCCCATCGACTCGCGGAGATTGCCGGTGAGCTGCCGAGCTACCGGGCAAACCTCTCGCGTTGGGGCAAACTCGACCCGAGAGCGACCACCGAAGCACTGCATCACCAACTCGACACGACGGAACGCTGATGAACGGAACGCGGATGAACAACAACCTTCGAACTCGACGCGAATCCGCCTTGGCCCCGTCGTACCAATTGTTCTACGACGACCCAGTGCACCTCGTGCGCGGTGAGGACGTCTGGGTCACCGATGCCGACGGGAACCGATTGCTCGACTGCTACAACAATGTGCCGTCGGTCGGCCACGCCCATCCCCGCGTCGTGGCCGCACTCGCTGGTCAGGCCGCCCAACTCAACACGCATACCCGCTATCTCCACGAGGAGGTCGTGCGCCTGGCCGAACGGCTCGGTTCCATGCTTCCCGGCGGCCTCCAGACGTGCTACTTCGTGTGCACTGGCACCGAGGCCAACGATCTGGCTGTCGAGATCGCCCGCACGGTCACTGGCCAGCACGGCGTCGTCGTGAGTGACCACAGCTATCACGGCAACTCGTCGCTGGTGTCGCTGCTGTCGACCGACGGCTATCCGGCTGCGGATCGACCCGACTGGCTTGGCGTGATCGATGCACCGAACGACTATCGCGGTCGCTTCCGCCGCAATGACCCGGACCGCAATGACCTTGACCGCGATGACACGGACCGCGATGACACGGACGGTGCCAACCTCGGCGAACGCTACGCAGACCTCCTCGCCGTCGAACTCGACGCACTCAACCAGCGCGGCCACCGGCCGGCTGCCTGGCTGGTCGACCCGAGCTGGGACTCGAACGGCGTACTCGTCGCTCCCGACGGCTACGTCGAGCAATGCGCACAACTCATCCGCGCAGCGGGCGGGTTGGTCATTGCCGACGAGGTGCAGTCGGGGTACTGCCGCCTTGGCAACGACTTCTGGGGCCACACGTCATACGGCCTGGTGCCGGACATCGTCACGATCGGCAAGCCGATGGGTGCAGGGCATCCGGTGGCGGCTGTCGTGACCACCCCCGAGATTGCCGCCGCGTTCGCTGAGCGACGGTCGTACTTCAACACCTTCGGCGGCAACCCCGTGTCGGCAGCTGTCGCGAATTCGGTGCTCGACGTGATCGAAGACCAACAGCTGCTGCACAACGCCAGCGCCATGGGCGCTCGACTGTCGACCCAACTCACCGAACTCGCCACGCGGCACAACGTGATCGGCAACGTGCAGGGTGGCGGTCTGTTCTGGGGCCTCGACCTCGTTGCCGATCGCGCAACGCGCGCACCAATGTCGTACACCGACGGCCGTCGGCTCGCAACGGAGCTCCGCCACGACGGCATCCTCATTGGGTTGACTGGACCCCACACCAACGTGCTTAAGATCCGCCCGCCGCTCACGTTCTCGTCCGAGCACGTCGATCGATTGGTCGAGGTGCTCGATGCGCGCCTGGCGAAGTTCGAACTGCGTGGCGGCTTGGAGCGCCGTCAGCCTGGCGCCGAGTGGTGAAGCGACTGCCGACTCAGTACGCGACGCCGATGTACTGCGTCTCGCAGAACTCGTAGATGCCTTCGCTGGCACCCTCTCGCCCGAGACCCGACTGCTTCATGCCCCCGAAGGGTGCTGCCGGATCCGAGATGGCACCGCGATTGAGGGCGATCATTCCGGCTTGGAGTCGCTCGCTGACGTTGAGGCCCCGGGCCAGATCGCGGGTGAAGACGTAACCGATCAGACCCATCTCCGTGTCATTTGCGTGATCGATCATCTCGTCGATGTCGGTGAAGGTGATGATCGGAGCCACCGGGCCAAAGATCTCTTCGCGGGTGATCGGAGAATCGAACGCGACGTTGCTCAACACGGTCGGCTCGAAAAAGCTGCCCGGTCGATCGAGCCGATGGCCCCCAACCTCGACTCTTGCTCCAGCAGCGACTGCCGCTTCGACGAGCGCCTCGACTTTGTCGACCGCAGCCTTGTGGATCAGCGGGCCGCACTCGACCCCTGCGGTGAAGCCCTCCCCGATGGCTACCGCGCGCATCGCCGCAGCGAACTTCGTCGTGAACTCGTCGACAACACCAGCCTGCACGAAGAAGCGGTTGGCGGCCGTGCAGGTCTGCGCTGAGTGGCGCATTTTGGCTGCGATCGCTCCGACTACGGCGGCATCGATGTCGGCATCATCAAACACGATGAACGGTGCGTTGCCACCGAGTTCCATCACGACCTTGAGGACCCGATCGGCACAACGCCGCAGTAGTTTCTGCCCCGTCGCAGTGGAGCCGGTGAACGACACCATGCGGGTCGCCCGATGGTCCACGGCAGCATCGAACCACGCTCCAGCGTCAGCCGTCGGCGTCACGTTGATCACGCCGTCGGGTATCCCCGCTGCGGCAAACAGTTCGGCCAGCCGGAGCGCCGTGAGCGGCGTTTCGGCAGGCGGCTTGATGACTACGGCGTTGCCAGCAGCGAGCGCTGGAGCCAGCTTGCGGGTGATCATCGCGGCCGGAAAGTTCCACGGCGTGACGATGACCACGACGCCGACTGGGGGATGGCGGACAATGATCTGGTT
>JBLIKS010000279.1:0-4222 GCA_047635555.1 Candidatus Azotimanducaceae bacterium | reverse complement strand
TGCGTTGCTCGAGTTCATCGGTATCGAGTTGATCGGTGCCAAGTTGATCGGTGTCGAGGATGACCGATTCAAACGCACGCTGCTCGGCGCGTTCGCGTGCGACAGTGTCGTCTGTGCGGTCGAGCAGCCGTCCCGTGTAGTCGGTGGTCCGACCGAGCAACTGCGGACCAGGCGGGTTGCGGAATGCCGGCACGATGCGGCGCAGGACCCGGGCGTCGTCCATGTCGACGGCGTGTGAATACGCAAATCGCGGCATGGTCGCTCGATATGACCTGAGCAAATGCGACGCCTCGATCGTGTCGCCTTCGGCTTGCTGCAGTGCCCTGGCCGCCAAGCGCGGATCCCACAGCCCACCCTCGCCCATGACACGATCGACAGCCAGCCGCTGCCGGTCGATCAGTTGATCAAGTCCGAGCCACGGACTGTCAGCCAGGTCGCGTGCATCGCGGACCAGGTCTTCCGCGGCAGCGATTGCCTCCAGGCCACCTCGTGCAGCTGCGTAGCCCACGTCAGTTGCCGCCCTTGGTCGATGCGTGCCCAGTCGTTCGGCCAGCGGAAATGCGCGGAATCTGGGTGTCGATCGACGAGCTCCGGGGCACTCCCACGACGGTGCCGGCATCATCGATGAACCACACGTCGATCCCCGTCGGAAACGCGCTGTTGGCGTCTGCGATGGCTGCTGGAACGTCACTGGAGATACCGGTGATCTCGACGACTCGTGGTATCGACGCACCTGGCCCCGATACACGAAATTGAATCGATTCGGATTCGGATTGTTGAGTGTCGGGTCCGGGCGTCGTCACGGCACGACAAGCAATAAACAACCGCGCACCCGCTTCAGGAAGTAATGCAGAGCCCCTTCGGAGCGCCCCAATTTCCTCTGCGGTTGGAGAGCGGCGGGCAATCACCACGTCCGCGTCGTCGAGCACATCGGTGGGTCGGGCGGCCGTGGCTGCAGCAATCAACGACACCCAGCCAACGTCGGCGACGCCATCACAGTCGTTGTCAGCAACGTCGGCGACGCCATCACAGTCGTTTTCAGCAAGGTCGTCACCGAGCACAGCGAACACATGGTCGAGGTCCACCAGCCCAAGCGGCGCGAGAAGAGCCCTCGGCAGGGTCGCAACGAGGTCGCAAGGCAGGGCCACTGGCTTGCCGGGCCGGGCTACTGCGGCCAGCAGCACCTTAAAAACAGCGAGTGATTCGTCACCGGCGAGCCGGGCATTCGCGAGGGTCGTCGCAGGAATTGGCGCGGCCAGAGTTAAGCCCATCAGTCGAGCTCCTCGAACTCGACAACCGTTGGTTGCAAGGAACCAACCAACTCAGATTCGCAGCGCTCCAACTCGGCAGCGGTCTCGTCGCAAAGGTTCCCAACATCAACCCCAAGCTCGCCGCCGCCCCTTGCCGCTGCCTCGCAGATGGAAGCGGCGAGGGTGGTGATCCGATCGGTGCCCGGCCGCATGCTCCAACCACGGTGTCCTCCAAGTTCGACTTCGGCCCGGGTAACGACCACCTCACCGAGATGAAACCGTTCACGCACGACCGGCTCGCGTACTTGCAGCATCACGATGCCGATTTCAGGTGGTGTGATAATGATCGGCTCCCCCAGACTCACGATGCACCGCTCAGCAACCTCACGGACCTGATCCGCGTTGGCGCGAGCGAGCAGTTCTGTGCGGCGCTCGATATGGCGAGGATCGGTCGACGCCGGATCTGCACTCAGGATGGTTGTCAAAGACACATTCACATCGTGACGGTGTCAGGTTGTCTAGACAAGTCGACCAGGCAACGCCGAAGTGAAGGGTGGTTGAATAATGAGGTTGGTAGAACCGCACCAGCCAGAATGCGCGCCCCCACCGCTGATGTTGATCGAGCTGGCTTTTGACGACGTCAAGCATCCTCCACCCAGATACAGGACCGCCGAGATACCCAGATGAAGAACCGCCGAGATACTCACGCACGAACCGCACCATGACGGTTGGCGCCTTTTTTCTGGTGCTCAGCGCAGCAGCACTTCATGCGACATGGAATCTCGTGGTCAAACAGAGTGCCGACCGACTGGTCAGCACCTGGGCAATCGTGACAAGCGGCGCCCTGCTGAGCATTCCGGTCAGCATCTTCGTGGGGCTTCCCGAGCGTGCTGCCATACCGTGGCTCGCAGCGTCGGCCTTTCTGCACGTGTTGTACGGCTACGCGTTGGCTGGCGCCTATGACCGAATCGACCTCGCGGCCGCATACCCAATAGCGCGCGGCACGGCTCCGCTCATCGTCATGGTGGGCAGCGTTGTGTTGCTCAATGATGCGGTGCCACCCGTCGGCCTGATCGGCATCCTGCTGGTCGTTGCGAGCCTTGGGCTTATCGGGCTCCGCCATGTTCCCGAAGGCGTTGGCTGGGCCATCCTCACCGGACTGATGATCGCGTTGTACACGCTGTCCGACGGTGCGGGGGTCCGCGCCGGTGATGACTCGATCCGCTACATCGCCGCGCTGTTCCAATTGCATTCCGTTGCGTTCGGCCTCACGATCCTCGCGACCCGGCGTTCACCGACGACGATGATCGCAGTGGTACGGAGATCCCCAGTCAAGCTCCTCGTCGGCGGAGCAGCGTCTTCCGGCGCTTACCTACTGGTGATGATCGCAGCGCGAACCACGCCCCTCGGGCTGGTCGCCGGGCTGCGCGAGACATCGGCTGGTTTCGGAGTGGTGGCCGGCGCACTCGTCCTCAAGGAGCAAGTCACCCGGCAGCACGCTGCAGCGGTCGCTGTTGCTGTGATCGGCGGCGGGTTGATCGCCCTGAGCTGAGATCACACTATTGGCAATCGCCCGGCACAGGTAGTTGGGCACACAACACAACGCCTGTACACATGGGTCATGGCCGAACCAATCATTGCCGACAATGCGCCGATCACTGCCGACCTCACCGCTGGCGAGGAGTACCAATGGTGCGCCTGCGGCAAATCGGCGAATCAACCGTTCTGCGACGGAAGCCACGCTGGCACCGGCTTCACACCGACCGCATTCACCGCCGAAGCAGATGGCGAAGCCTCCCTGTGCGTCTGCAAGCACACCGGCAACGCCCCATTCTGCGACGGAAGCCACGCCCAGATCACCGCCGTGCAGGTCGGGACAACTGGATCAGCGACAGCTGAGTCCGCACCCGATGTCGAGCCGCCAGCCGAGCCGGGTGCTGCTCCAGTCGCGCGCCCCACGCCCGAGGAGCCAACCGTCGCGTTCATCCACGCCCTTGCGAAGGATGGGCTCACCAAGTTCGGCCACCATGGCCCGATGACGTCGATGGGCGTCCCGCGTAAAGACCTGCCGCACTGGGACGACATCCAGATCATGGCCGCACAGATGGCAACCAAGCCGCTGCTCGACGATGTGGCGGTGGGAACCGAACTGGTCATCGGCCCCGATGCCGACCAACCGCTGCGCCTCGACATTCCGTTGTTCGTGTCTGACATGAGTTTCGGCGCCCTCTCCGAAGAGGCAAAAGTCGCATTGGCCCAGGGAGCCGAGCTCGCAGGTACAGGCATTTGCTCGGGCGAGGGCGGGATGCTCCCCGAAGAGCAGCAGGCCAACAGCCGCTACTTCTACGAACTTGCAAGCGCCCAGTTCGGCTACCGCGAGGAACTCCTCACCAACATTCAGGCCTTCCATTTCAAGGGCGGCCAAGGCGCCAAGACCGGTACAGGCGGCCACCTCCCCGGGCCCAAGAACATCGGCAAGATTGCCGATGTGCGCGGCATCGAAGCAGGTCAGCCAGCGGTGTCGCCGTCGACGTTCACCAACCTCCACACGGTCGATGACTTCCGACGCTTCGGCGACCGCGTTCGCGAGCTTTCGGGTGGGGTCCCAATCGGAATGAAACTCAGCGCCAACCACATCGAAGCCGACATCGGATTCGCGCTCGACTCGGGCGTCGATTACATCATCCTCGACGGGCGCGGCGGCGGGACGGGCGCCGCTCCAGAAATGTTCCGAGACCACATCAGCGTCCCCACGATTCCGGCCCTCGCACGAGCGCGCCGAGCGCTCGACGAAGCCGGCGCCAGTGGGCGCGTCACACTCCTCATCACCGGTGGGCTTCGGGTGCCCATCGACTTCGTCAAGGCCATGGCACTCGGCGCCGACGGTGTCGCGCTGTCGAACTCGGCCATGCAGGCAATTGGCTGCGTCGGGGCACGCATGTGCAACACAAACAACTGTCCCGCAGGAATCG
>JBLIKS010000278.1:0-4235 GCA_047635555.1 Candidatus Azotimanducaceae bacterium | reverse complement strand
AATTAGTCAACCTGATTGCCCCGGGCGATGCGTCGCGAGTTGAGCAGATCCTCGATCAGCGCATCATCGAGACCGAATTCGCGCGCGGCCTCCCGCAACGAAATTTGGTCGTGTTGTGCGCGGCGCACAATCTCGCTGGCAACGTCGTAACCGACAATCGGGTTCAGCACGGTCGCCGACGCCAGCGTGTTGTCGGCCAACCACGCAAGTCGTGTGGTGTTCGCCTCAATTCCGGCCACGCATTTCTCCGAGAACAGACTCGTCGCGCCCGACAGGATCTGTATCGATCCCAACAGGTTTCGCGCGATCAGGGGGACCCGGACATTGAGTTGAAAGTTCCCTTGCATCGCGCCGATCGTGATGGCCGTGTCGTTCCCAATCACCTGTGCCGCCACCTGCAACACGACTTCAGCGAGCACCGGGTTGACCTTGCCCGGCATGATCGATGAACCCTTCTGCAACTCGGGCAGCGTGATCTCGCCCAGCCCCGCCCGCGGGCCGCTCGCAAGCAGGGTGATGTCGTTGGCGATCTTCGTGAGTGACACCGCGATGACCTTGAGTACCCCTGACAACTCGACAAGGGCATCCCGACTGGCCTGGGCTTCGAAGCGGTCGGCTGGCTCGACCGCCTGGATACCAGTTCGTTGTACGAGCAGTTCGAGCACCCGGCGAGCAAAGTCGGGATGCGTGTTCAACCCGCTGCCAACGGCCGTTCCACCCAACGGCACCGCTGCCACCCGGGGAATTGCGCCTTCGACACGCTCGATGCCCAACTGTATTTGTTGGGCAAATGCCCCGAACTCCTGACCGAGTGTGATCGGCACGGCGTCCATCAGGTGGGTCCGACCCGCCTTCGCCAGATCGGCAAACTCGATCGACTTCGCGGCAAGCGATGCGTGGAGTGAACGCAATGACGGAATCAGATTCGTGGTCGCCATCTCGAGCGCCGCAAGATGGACCGCTGTTGGGAACACATCGTTCGAGCTCTGGCCCAGATTGACATGGTCGTTGGCGTGAACGCCATCACCTGCGAGATGAGCGATGACCTCGTTGACGTTCATGTTCGTCGACGTGCCCGACCCCGTCTGGAAGATATCGACAGGGAACTGATCGCCGTGCTGCCCGGCGCCGATCTCGTCGGCCGCACCCGCCACGCTGCGAGCTATGTCGCCGTCGAGCATGCCCAACTCGGCGTTCGCCGTCGCAGCTGCTGACTTGATCCGACCAAGCCATTGGATAACTGAAGCCGGCACGCGCTCCCCCGAGACTGGGAAGTTCGCAACAGCCTTGCGCGTTTCGTTACCCCAGTACTCGACCATCATTGCCCCGTTCATCAAACTCCGTGCGTCGAATTATCAAACTCCCTGTGACAAACCTGTTGCCAAGTTGACGCTCCGTTGACCTCGCCAAGACCTCTGCGTCACCGACACCTTGCATTCTCATTGAGAAACTAGTCGGTCAACGTCCAACCCATTACAGAGGTCGAAAGGCCGTGGTGCAGAGATCAGGTGGAAGATGACAACTCGACGGAGCAAAATCCTGCCGCACAGGCCGGGATCTTCACGATGATTTCGAACGACGTCGTCATCGGTCTTGACGACTCGGCGAATTCTCACCACGCTCTCTCTTGGGCGTGCAAACAACGACCTACCAGGGTGCACGCGGTCAATGCGGTACCACCTGCAACCGAGTTGTGGTTCCCTGCACGCCAGGTTGACAGCCGCCTAACGCTCGATATTCGTCGGCAGAACTTAGATCAACTGTGCAATTCGGTTCGACTCACGTCGGACATCCGCATCAATGGCCACCTCAGCGACCAGGAGCCAGCCCGAGCGCTGGTCGAGCGCTCCCACGCCGAGGGTGGCTGCCCGATTGTCGTTGGGCACAAGGGGCACAGCTCGCCGCACCGGCACCATGCCGGCCACATCACCGCCGAACTCCTCCGCAACAGCGACGTACCCGTCGTTGTCGTTCCCATGGTGGCATCCCTCGAACCTCTCAATGGAACGATTGCACTCTGCGCTCACGGCGCGACGACAATCGATCACCCCGATGTTGCCTGGGCAATCGAACTCGCAACTGCGCATGATCTCAACCTTCACTTGGTCGACGTCGTCGAGCCGATACCGGTCGGCCTCGGCGCGGACTACGGCTACGGAACCGTCACGATTCCGACGGCGGATCAGCTGCTCGCATCACGATCGGAGTCACTCGCTGCCCTCAGCGGACAGATCGAAGCGAGCCACCCCTCCCTCACCGTTCGCCGCTCTGTTGAATCCGGTCACCCGTCGATCCAACTCGCTCGGGTCATCAACGACCTGGCTCCATCGCTCGTCGTGATCGGCAACCACCATCACAGCAAGCTGTTGAGCTTTCTCACCAGCGCTGTCACAACGCACCTGTTGACCTCGCTCGCGTGCCCGATTGCGGCGATTCCGATTCCGAAATGAGCGCTCCGGTCCCTTGGCCCAACGGGAGTTGACGTTCCGTTGGTCTACCGATGTTGGGTTCGTCATCGATCGCGACTCTGAATCGGCGACGTCGCATTGGCGCGGTACGGTGAAGATGTTGCGGAAGGCGGCGCCAAAGTGAGACCCAGCACCAGCACCAGCGGTCACGTCACGACGAGTAGCGGACGTGTCAGCAATCCAGCACCGGCGCAACCCGACCGCACCGAGCCCAAGCCCGAACGCGGTATCGCTGAACGGGTTCGGAGCCTCAACCCATTCGGCGTCGGCCACTGGAATGTTGTGACCGACGAGGCGTCGAGCAACGACCAGTACGAGCAGGTCATTGGACGTTCGTTCGACGAATGCCGCCAGATCGGCTGGGACCATGTCATCCACTCCGACGATCTGTTGAGGTACACGACTGCCTCCGAGCTCCTGGAAACAGTCGGTACGCCACTGCTTCTGACCATCCGCTTTCACCGGCCAGATGGTGAGGTCCGGTGGACGAAGGTGCACGCCAAGGCACTCATCGGGTTGAGCGGCACACCGATCGAAACCACGATGTTCGTGGTCGACGTCACTGACGAATGCCGAACCCAGGCTGAACTGCACGTCCTCGGCGAACAGCTCGATCGCCGAAACAACGAACTGGAGAGCAGCCTTGATGCTTTCCACGACCTGCGGTTACGGCTCACCGAAGACGGCAGCTACGTGAGCGTTTGGGCGGGCGATCCCGCCAAGCTCACACGACCCGCCCACAAACTCATCCGCACGAACATTGCAGCCGATTTTCCCCCACACATCACGCGACGCTTTCTCGATGCCATCCAGGCGGCGATCAATACGTCGAACGTCTCCACCGTGTCGTACTTCCTCGGCGTCGGCGACACCCGCGTTCACTTCGAGGCGCGCTTCGCACTCGTTGGGACCCGTGAGGTGATGGTCGTCATCCGCGATGTGAGCGATGTCCGAGCACTTGAGGAGCAGCTGGTCCGCGCCCACACGATGGAATCTGTAGGTCGCCTCGCAGGCGGCGTCGCACACGATTTCAACAACGTTCTGCACATCATCCGTGGCCATGCGTCCGCTCTGGCCCGGCACCTCGACAACCCCGAAGCAGCCGAACGTCGGCTGAACTCCATTGTTCGCGCTGTCGACCGAACCTCATCGCTAGTCGACCAGCTGATGCTGATCAGTCGTCCGACTCCGAACAATCCGACACCGACCGTGGTCGACTACTTCCTGCTCGCCCTCCGGCCAGCGTTACAGCAACTGCTCGGCGAATCGACTCAACTGCAGTACGAACTGAATGCGCCCAGCCGTGCGGTCGTCATCGACGAAAGCCGATTCGAGAACGTCATTCTCAACCTTTCGACGAACGCCCGGAGTGCAATCATTGACGGAGGACGTGTCGCCATTCGAACAAAGCTCGCCGACGATGCCACGGTCGTCATCGAGTTTTCTGACAACGGCACAGGGATGGACGCCGAAACAGCGGCACAAATTTTCGATCCATTTTTCAGCACGAAGGCACCAGGTGTCGGAACCGGTCTCGGTCTCGCCAATGCCTACGCTGCGATCACCGATGCCTCCGGAACGATCCAAGTCGACACAGCGCCTGGCCAAGGGTCTACCTTCACGATCGAATTGCCGTGTGTTGAAGCCGAACCCGACAGTGACAAATCCGAAGCGAATTTTCCGCTTGACCACGCCGGGGGTTCGACAATCCTGATCGTCGATGACGATGCCGACGTCGTCGAATTGTGCGCCGCCGTGCTGAGCGAC
>JBLIKS010000277.1:0-4263 GCA_047635555.1 Candidatus Azotimanducaceae bacterium | reverse complement strand
CCTACGTTGGCTCCATAATTGGAGGTCGGCCAGGCCGCCCATGTTTCCCGGTGGAGTGTCGCAGAGAGCCGGTGACCGGCGACGTCTTCATCACGGTCACGAAATGTCAGGCCATCGTCTCGGACATCGCAATTCGAGTGAAGGGTGACACGTCGGGGGCTGTCTACGGGCCCGATTCGATTCCAGAGACCACATTGGGGTTCAACCGGGCATACGGTGTCGAGCGACAGCAGCTCCAACCCTCGATCGAGTCAACGGTCGTCAGCCCGGGTATCCGCAAGTCCGATTCGAACGGCAACTTCATCGGATACGAGCGCACTGCATGTGAGTCGTTCGACAACGTGCATCGCATCGGCGCTGAGCTTTCGATTCGTGCAGGCGTCAACCTGCCCGGCCTTTACCTCGACAGCTGGGAAGGTGATGAGAGCTGGGCGGGTGGTTACAAGTTCGCGGCGTCGCCGAGATACGGATTTGAGTACCAGATGACAACGACAGCGCAGGCCTCACCAGCCGTTCAGAATGTGACCGCCAATATCGTCGCAATCTGCCACACGGTCGCACTCCCCCCGGGCGTCACCCTGGTGGAGTCGCCGCCGAACTGTCCCGGCCTAGCCGCCGGCGAGAACTCGTTCATCTTCGGTTCGGTCCTGAGGGTCCGTCAAGAAAAATACCTCGGCAACCCATCGTCGATTGGCCGGTACACCCAGAAGGCGTACGGTTTCACGGGTGGTGTCATGCCCAATTCGGTGACGTATGAGCGGCCCGAAGCTGACGACCCCTACTTCGAGCCGTTCTACGAGGCCCTGGTGTCGGTCGATGGCGACAAAATTGTGACGGTTGATTACCACTCGGAGAACGATGGGCTCGAATCAGCGGTCGTCGTGTCGGCCAAGTTGATCGCTGGCGTCGTGATCGTCGGTGCGCCAATCCTCTTCATGACGTTCGTGTGTGTCCCGTGCGGCGTGGCCCTCGGAGCGCTGGCCTTAGGGGCGTTTGCGGTCGACTTCATCCCTGGCGTAGACGGTAAAGCGACGGGTGTACTTGACTTGATCAATCCGATGAGTTGGGCGCAGTGCGGCGCGAAATGGGGGGCAAACACGCCAACGGTCCCCAATCTTCCACCATTGCCGCCAACAGAAGGTCCACCACCGCCGCCAGGAACAAACGCTGCCAACAGCGAACTGCTCCTCAAACGGTCAATCGAGCTGGCCGAGAGGGAACCGCAGTTTCTGATAGACCTAGGCCGCGAGCTGAACAAACTCAACTTGCTCCCCGGCGGCAACTTAACTGTCGAGCAGCTCAGAAGTTTTAGCAAGGACCCCGAATTCGCTGTCACCCTTGGGAAGCGCGCCGCCTTCTTCAGGAAGGTAGCTGCGGCGTCATACGCAAAGAGCGCCACTGGTGTGACATCGATATACAAGGACCTGACGAAAGCCAAGGGAGCGCTCGGGAAAGCCATGGCGGTCGCAGCGTTTGCCGCGGGACTGTACGAAGCCGGTTACTTCTCCTCAGACCTGGCGAGCAACATCGAGGGGTACCAGGACGTCAGCGATCTCCGCGGCACGTCGAACTTCACCGACTGTCTGATTGACAAATATTCTCCGGGCATATCGACCTTGGGCCTCGACACATTGTAGGAGTTGTCCGCGTGATGACTTCTTGATGACACCCGTCGACCAAGGGGCTGTTCTGGCCATTTGCGGACGTGTTGTAGAGACTCTTGAAGAGCTGACGCCAATATGAGCGAGCGAACGTGCCGTGGATGCTGATCGCCTCGGTGACGCGGTGAGCCGGTCCAAGCACCAGACTCTCGGCGGGAATGAACAGTGGGGTGACCGGCGGTGAGGTCGCCGTGGGCGGTGTGGGGCCCGTTGATGTTGTAGTCGATGCGGTGGTCTTCGATGATCACTCGGGCTTCGAGGAGCGAGTCGAATGGCCACAAGTTGAGCAGCTCGTCGCGGAATCTGCCGTTGAATGATTCGATCCAGGCGTTCTGCCAGGGTGAGCCGGGGTCGATGAAGATTGTGTTCACGCTGTTGAACCGGTACAAGTCCGCGACGGCTTGGGCAATGAATTCTCCGCCGTTGTCGAAGCGGAGATAGACGGGTGGGCCGTGCAGGGTCGTCAATCTGTCCAAGACGTTCACGACGCCGTTGGCGTCGATCGTGCGGTGCACATCGATTGCCAAACACTCGCGGGTGACCTCGTCAATCACGTTCAACATCTTCAACGTGCCGCCGTCGACGGTGGTGTCGAACTGGAAGTCGAGGGCCCACAACAGGTTCGGCCGGATCGGGCTCATTGCGCCGAGGTGGGTGCCAATCCCGCTCAGCCGCTTCTTGCGTTTCTTGGCCGGGACGCGCAGGCCGTTCAGTTGCCACAGGCGTTTCACCCGTTTGTCGCTGATGTCCCAGCCGTCACGGCGTGCCTGTTTAGCGGCGCGACGCCAACCGCACCGGGGCCGCTGTTTGGAGAACTTGATCAAGAACTCGACCAACAGTTTCTTGTCGTCAGACACGACCGGTGGTGGGAGGCGCTGCGTTGATCTGGGTTGGCCGACTGCTTTGCATGCTTGTCGTTCTGACACCCCGAACCGTTCGCGGTTCGGGGTCAAAATTCCCCCTTTGCGACCTCGCGCAAGATGTCGATGTCGAGCGCTTGGTTCGTGACCAGCTTTTTGAGTCGCGAGTTTTCGCCCTCCAACTCTTTGAGTCGTTCGGCGTCGTTGGCTTTCATGCCGCCGTATTGGGCGATCCAGCGGTGCCAGGTCGATTCGGCGATCTCGAGATGGCGACGTACCTCGTCGAGTTCCTGACCGGACGACAACTGTTTTTACCGTCGGCCAGCTTTCGGATGATCTGCTCTGGAGTATGACGCCGGCGCTTGTTGCTCATGATCCTCTCTCGAACCCCCTTCCGGGGGTAATCGAGTCACACAACACCTGGATCAGAAACTGGGTCTCACTTCACATCGACGAATCCGGCGGCATGCTTGACGCATGGTTCTGGTGGTACCAAGCATCGGACGGCGAGTTGGTGATCTGTGGTCAGCACGCCGAGGCCCGGCCCCAGGGGGATAGCGACGCTGTCCTACGGCGACGAAGTACGACGCGGGGTCATTGACCGGGTGCCACGAGACGTGATGGCGCTCTACCTCCGCTCTCAGTTACTGGAGAGCGGGCGGTTCAGTTGACGGACCGAGAAGCCAGTGGCCTCTCGGCGTCGGTTATGCGGGCGCGTCGTCGCCGGTCAGGTCTTGTACGTCGAGTTCAATGCCCAAGCCGACGGCAAGCGACCCGATCGAATCGAGCACGGCGTCGAGGTCGGCCCCGACCGGCACGGTCAGCTGCGCGGTAATCTCGAACCGCCTGCCGCCATCTTTGCCAGGCAAGTCGGTGACGGTACCGAGACGCGAGATGCTGATTCCGAGTTCGCTGATCGCTGTGGAGATCTCATGGACGACGCCCGGTCGGTCGTCACCGGTGAGGCGCAGACGCACTTCTTCGGCGTGAGGTGTATCGGTGGGAGCCTCGACCTGTTGGGCCGTGACGTGCAGACCCTGGTCACGTAGCACCAGCAGGTTGGTGAGGAGTTCGTCGACCCGGTCGTCGCCGACTTCCACCACCACGACGCCCGCGAACGTTCCCGCGATCTCAGCCAATTCGCTGCGCTTCCAGTTGCCGTTGTGAAAGCGAACCACGTCGGCCAGTGAAGCAACCACGCCCGCTCGGTCGCGCCCAATGATGGTCAACACCAGTTCGATCATCCCGCCACTATTGCATGCAGCGCAGTCTCGCGATCATTAGCGTGCGCCAAACGGGTTGGGGCCGACGATTTGCAGGTGTCCGGCACGGTCCCAGCGCGGCTATCCGAGTTGATGCTGCTGCGACAGCGAAAGGTGGCCGCGGACAGTTCCATGCCATTGTGGATGCCTACGGGTAGTACCTCTGACTCAGCGCTGATGAAGAGTCCGTCGCTCCTGCGCACGTCACAGTGTTTGTTGGATTCTGCGGGTTGGCATCGTTGCGGTGATCGATGCGACGGTGTCGGCCGGCAATCAGCCCGACGGCGAGTGTCGATCGCGCAAGTTTGCAACACGTCCGTTACGAGGCCGTCACTCACATCCGTCAGGCTCGTGAAGGCCTGAGGAGGTGTCAGCATGGAGCTTGTCCGCAGCCAGGAGACTGTCCCCATCGAAACCAGCGTGAACCCGACCGTGATGGTCTCGATGCTCGACGACCATCTCGTCATTCGTGCTCCAATC
>JBLIKS010000276.1:0-4263 GCA_047635555.1 Candidatus Azotimanducaceae bacterium | reverse complement strand
AAACGAGCTGATTGCTGTACTGCGCAGCTTCGGTGCGGGCTTTGGCGCCGACATCAATGCGTACACGAGCTACGACGAAACGGTCTACGAGTTGACGATGCCAACGGCTGACCCGTCGACCGTCGAGACGGGCCTCGACGTGCTGCAGCAGTGGCTGTCGGCAGCGACTATCGACACGGCGCAGGTCGAAGCCGAGCGCGGTGTCGTCCTCGACGAGTGGCGCGGCTCAGCACAGAGTGCCAACGGCCGGGTCTTCGACGAGATCCAGAAGTTCTTCCTCGATGGCTCGCCGTATGAGAATCGCAAGCCGATCGGCACGGACGACGAGATCAGCGGTACCACCGACGGTCCGTTGCGCGCTTTCTACGACGACTGGTACCGGCCAGACAATGCGTCGGTCATCGTCGTCGGCGATATCAATGCACAGGAAATGGAGCGCCAGATCATCGAACGCTTCGACCCGGCAACAGCCCGGAGCGACTCGCCCGAGCGGCCCGACCTGATCGTTGAGCCGTCGAGCGATGCGCGTGCCCTTGTGTTCAACGACCCCGACGTGTCCGAAGGATTCGCCTTCGTCACGCTCCCACTGACCGCTGACACGACCGGCTCGCGCGAGGCAGTCGTGCAGCGCGACATCCTTGAGGGCCTCGCCTTCGACATCATTGGCACCCGGCTGAGCAACGACGCTCTCCGCGGCGACGCCCCGTTCGACGCTGCATCGGTTGACAGCAGCGGGTTCGTCCGGTCGCTGAGTGCGCCCGAGATCTTCGTGTCGGCCGACGGTGCCGACCTCGAAGCATCCACGCAAGCGGTGCTCGACGCGTACGAACGAGTCCGCCGATTCGGCTTCACCACTGCCGAAGTTGCCCGCGCCGTCGAAGCTCGACGCAGTACTGCGGAGGTGAACTACGACGGACGCAACTCCCGCCAGGACGCCTCTTATGCAGACGAGTACGTCCGCCATGTCCTCGAAGGCGAATCCCTGCCGACCGGCCAGCGCTGGTTCGATTTCGTTGCCGATGTGCTCGACCGGGCCACACCCGAGACGCTCGCCTATATGTTCGTCACTCGCTACGAAACGGCCGGTCCACACATCTTCGTCACCGCTCCAGCTGACGAGATTGGCGCCGTTCCTGGTGCTGGCGTCTTCGTCACCCAGATCGAATCGATGCCAACTCGCAAACTCCAAACACGCGAGTCAGATGCAGCGGTTGGCAACAGCCTGCTCGACCCGCCGGACCCTGTGGAAGAGGCCAGCAGCGAGGTTCTCGCCGATGGCAGTGATATCTCGTTCGTTGCCCCCGTGCTCCTGACCTTCGAAAACGGCGTTCGCGTCGCATTCAACACCACACCGATCACCGACGGTGCGGTGTACTTCGAGGGCCGGAGCCCGGGCGGAACGTCAGCGCTCGCTGATGAAGATGTCGCTGCAGCCGAAGTCGCGGCGAGCGTGGTCGAGGGCAGCGGCGTTGGGGCCTTCGATCCGGTGGCGATCGACGCGTTCCTGTCCGATAAGGAGGTATTCCTCGATGCCGGTATCGACGTGTTCACCGAAGGGTTCTTCGGGTCGAGTGCAACGTCGGATCTCGAAACTGCCTTCCAGCTCATCCACCTCACCATGACGCAACCGCGTGTCAACGCCGTGACTCTCGAGCAGTACATCGACGACGAACTCCCGCTTGCCGAGGACCCGTCGATTAATCCGAACTACGCCCAGTTTAAGGCGCTGACTGAAACTCGCTATGACGACCTGCGCTATCAACTGCTCGACGTCGACGACCTCAACTCGGTCACGGCAACGGCCGTTGAGCGAGTGTTTGTCGACCGCTTCGGTGATGCTTCCGACTGGACCTTTTCGTTCAGTGGAGACTTCGACATTGACGCTGCAACCGACTTGGCACGGACCTATCTGGGCACGCTGCCGGCGACCGGACGCTTTGAAGCTGTCGACTACGTCGAGCCGCCAGCGCCCGAGGGTGCCATCGTCGAGACGGTGCAGGCTGGCGAAGGTGATCAGGCGAGCGTGTTGTTCTTGATCACTGGGCCCGGCACGGCCGATCGTCGTGACGACATCGCAGCCCGGGTCGTGCAGGAAGTGCTCACTGCCCGCCTGACCGATGTGATTCGTGAAGAACTTGGTGAGTCGTATTCGCCGTTCGCTTCGATTGAGCTGACGGGTGGTGCGAGGCCGTTGGCCGAAACGGTCTTGTCGATCTCGACCGGCCCCGACTTGGTCGACAACGTGTCGACCGCGGTGCTTGAACAGCTTGCCGACATCCGAACGAACGGTGTTCCTGCCAACGAGTTCGCCTCAGCAACCGAGACGATTCGGAACGCGCTCGAGCTGTTCAGCAACGAGCAGATCAACGATGAGATTCTCGATGCGCTCGTTGATCCGGCAGGCAACGCCTCGTTGAACGACTTCCTCCAGCAGGCCAGTCTGCTCGGCTCGATCAGTCGCAACGACATCTCCGGCTTCGTCAGGCAATGGGTGCCTGATGGTCAGTACATCGAGATCAGAGTGCTGCCCCGCTGATGATCGTCAGTCAGCCAATCAGTTGATCTGACGGCCACCGTGGTGTGAGTTGACGGTGCGCTGGCTGACTTCGACCAGTTCGCCAGCACGAACCACATAGCTCACGACGTGTTCGACCGAGTGTTGGCCCTGGCGCGCCCGACCCGAGACGACGTCAAGTTCGAGCCCATCGACAAGCGGGAGCAAGGCAACGGCGCGGAACCCCTCGTCGTTGCCGGGCGAGGAGCGCTTGTCTTCGCGGAGTAGATGTCCGCTCGCCCAGATCCAGCAGTCGTCGACGCTGACAAAGCGACAACGGTGGCTGGCCCTCGACTTCGAAATCATGGCGCCTGGGCAGACGATCAGATTGCCCTCGGTCCACGGCAGAACACTGAGGCCGTCCCGCCCGAAACCGGTCTCGAACGCCGCATCGATAATCGCATCGTGGTCGCCACCCACAACAGCCCGTTCGGTCTGGACCTGGCGGACGACCTCGGCAACGCGGTGCAGGTCGTCGTCGGTCAGGTCGCTCAGCATTGCAATGACGGCATCGCGCTGCGCCGTGGCCAGCTCGCTGAGCCCTGCTGTCAACTCGTCAAATCCGTCGCTCATGTGGCCATCATGCCAGTGGGGTGTCACGGAGTTTGTTCGTGGGCACAAGTCGGACCGCACTGCTTTCACCGTGCACGGGAAAGTTGCGGCCTCGCTCCGTATCTGCGCGAGATGGCAACGCGGTCTACAGTCGCGGAGATGCAGACAAAGGCCGCAATTCTCTGGGAAGTCAACGCACCGTGGAGCGTGGAAGACATCGAACTCGACGATCCGAAGCAAGGCGAGGTCATGGTGAAGCTCGCTGCGTCGGGCTTGTGTCACTCCGATGAGCACCTCGTCACCGGTGACCTGCCGTTCGAACTGCCGATCATCGGCGGCCACGAAGGCGCTGGCGTTGTCACCAAGGTCGGCCCCGGCGTGTCGTGGCTCGAAGTCGGCGACCATGTCGTGTTCGGGTTCATCCCATCATGCGGCCGTTGCCCGAGCTGCTCGACCGGTCACCAGAACCTGTGTGATTTGGGTGCGCTTATGGGTGCCGGCATGCAGCCGACCGACATGACGTCGCGTCACCACGCGAAGGGTGAAGACCTCCGACTCATGTGCATGCTTGGCACGTTTGCCCACGACACCGTGGTCAACGAAGCCAGCTGCATCAAGATTGAAAAAGACGTCCCGCTCGACCGCGCCTGCCTCCTCGGCTGTGGCGTGGTCACCGGTTGGGGTTCAGCTGTGTACGCAGGGCAGGTCAGCGCCGGCGATGTCGTTGCCGTCGTTGGCGTCGGTGGCATCGGTGCCAACGCGATTCAGGGCGCAAAGCTCGCCGGAGCGAAGCAGATCTGGGCGATCGATCCCGTTGAGTCCAAGCGTGAGAAGGCCATGGAGTTCGGTGCCACCCATACCGCAGCATCAATGGAAGAAGCAATGGAGCCGATGGCTGCAGCCTCGTGGGGCACGATGGCCAACGCTGTCATCATGACCATGGGCGTTGGATCGGGCGAGTTGCTCGCCGGGGGTCTCGCTCTTGCTGCCAAGCGCGGCAGGGTCGTCGTGACCAACATCCACCCGGCGATGGAGATGACGGCCAACATCAGCCTCCTCGACCTCACCCTCATGGAGAAGCAGGTCGTCGGTTCGCTGTTCGGCTCGGGCAACCCGCGTGCCGACATCCCGAAGCTGCTCGGTCTCTACCGCGAAGG
>JBLIKS010000275.1:0-4270 GCA_047635555.1 Candidatus Azotimanducaceae bacterium | reverse complement strand
CAGGTCGAGGTTGAGGACGCCAGGTTCGACCCATGCCATCCGACTGACGGGATCCACCGAGATGATCTTGTTCATCTTTGTCGTCGAAATGACGATCGCCCCGGGTGGCGGAACCGCACCTCCGGCAAGACCGGTCCCCGACCCGCGTGCCATGAACGGCACCCCAAACTCGGCTGCAATTTGAACAATGGCCTGAACGTCAGCGGTCGACTCAGCGAAGCAGACAATGCCCGCCTTGTTGGACATGGTCGACGCGTCACGCCGGTACAAATGAGTTTCGGTCGCGCCATCACGAACCTGATCGGGTCGAATGACGGCACGGATTCGGGCCGCTACCTCGACGAGGTCGACGTTGTGGCCTGCGTAGATCTCGTCGAGTGACACCGTCAGTCCCGAGGCTGGCGCATCACGATCACGCGGCCGCTGTCGACCGCTGCACCGTCGACAAATACTTTGTCGCCAGGTTCGACATGGTCTTCAAGCGACTCCAGGCGACCCTCACGCTTTGCTCGCAACTCGTCTTCGTGCTGCGACGCCACGACCCGACCCTCACGGAGTGCATCGGCAACGTCTCGACCCTTGGCTCGCGCCTGAGAGAGTGCTGACTTCACGACCTGAACGGGAGCTACGTTAGAGGCGGCTTCCTTGACCTTTTTCTTGGCGTATCCGGCGCTAGCAATGCCGGCGGCCAACCCTCCGGCAAACCAGGTGACTCGTTTCATCATGCTCGTTTCTTCCTGCGTTGCTCCGGCTCAATGCCGGCTCGATTTCGGACATCGATCACGTTCGCATCGGCTGCGGCAATCGACCGCTGGATCGGCGTACCCCGGAGCCTCGACCACACACGAGATGTGCCCTTAGCGAAACCTGCGGCCTTTATAACGGGCGACGAGAACGCCGTCTTGGTGACCCGACCACCGATTGCATCACCAATGGCCTCGGCTGAACCAAGGACTCTGTCGAATCGTTCGAGGTCGTGCCGTGCTTCGTTCACCGTCGACCGAGCCTCGTTCGTGGTGTGCCGGAGGTCGGCGAGCAGCGGTCGAGTTTCGTCGCGCAGATCGGTCACTTCGCTGCGCACCGAGCGGAGCGTGTCGAGCACACGCAGTAGCACGACGATCAATGCGGTGAAGCCGAGAATCATCAAGACCGACAGCACGATGAGTACGAGTTCGCCGGGAGTCATTGCTGATCCTTCGACTGTTGGTTCGTGCGCATTGCAATCTTCCCCTCGTCGCCGTGTTCGCTCGGCTCATACCAGTGACGACCTGCCAGCGACTCGGGCAAATACTGCTGGTCGACCCATCCCTTCGGATCGTCATGAGGATAGCGGTAGCCGACACCGTGACCGAGTTCAGCCGCGCCCTGATAATGCCCATCTCGAAGATGCGCCGGCACCTCACCGATTGCTCCGTCTTTGACCGCTGCCCGTGCATTCCAGATCGCCAACGCTGCCCGGTTGCTCTTGGGAGCCGTCGCCAAATAAATCGCTGCCTGTGCCAGGTTGAGTTGGGCTTCGGGGAGCCCGACACGATCGAGCGCGTGCGCAGCCGCCACTGCGACCTCGAGACCGCGGCTGTCGGCGAGCCCGACGTCTTCGCTCGCGAAGATCACCATACGACGCGCAATGAACCGTGCGTCTTCGCCGGCTTCAAGCATCCGTGCCAGCCAGTACACGGAGGCGTCGGCGTCGCTCCCCCGCATCGACTTGATGAACGCGCTAACAACGTCGTAGTGATCGTCTTGTCCGTAACGAAGCGCACTCGTTCCGAGCGCCGCTTCGACATGTTCGAGTTCGACGTGGGTGTAGTTCGACAACGCACATGCGACGTCAAGCGATGTGAGCACTTGGCGGCCATCGCCGCCGGACCGCTCGACCAGCAACTGCGTAGCTTCGGGGTCAGCGGTCACCGACTCGGCCTGCAATCCACGCGCGACGAGTTGTTCGATGGCGTTTTGATCGAGCGGCTCAAGACGAAACAGGGTCGAACGGCTACGCAACGGAGCATTCACCTCGAAGAACGGGTTTTCTGTCGTCGCACCGATCAATGTGAGCGTGCCGTCTTCGACTGCTGGCAGCAGCGCGTCCTGTTGCGATTTGGAGAAGCGATGGATCTCGTCGAGAAACAGGATCGTGCCCTGCCCCCGCTCACCCAGTCGTTGCTTCGCCCGTTCAATCGTCTCGCGGACGTCTTTGACCCCGGCGGTGACCGCCGACATCTGTTCGAACGCACGCTCGGTCGACCCTGCCACTGCAAGAGCAAGCGTTGTCTTTCCCGTTCCCGGTGGGCCCCAGAGAAGCGCTGAGCTCAACCGGTCGCTTTCGACGAGCAGTCGGAGCGGTCTTCCCGGGCCAACCAGATGCTCTTGCCCGACAACATCGTCGAGCGTCCGCGGCCGGAGCCGTGCCGCGAGCGGAGCGCGAGCTCGCCGAGTCTCTTCCGCCGCTGCAGCAAACAGGTTGTCACTCACGATGAGCCGAGCACGCGCTGATAGGACGCCTGGCGGAAGTCGACGACCTGCTCGATCAGCCAGTCGACTTCTACCCATTTCCAATCAACGAACTCAACACCATCGGGCTTCGGTGCGGTGCTGTCGTCATGAATCTGGAAGAAAAACCAACGTTGCGCTTGGCCGAGCCGTTGGCCACTCTTGTTCACGCCCTCAGGCCACTCGTAGGCAGTCCACTCGGGATACTCATCGACAAGATCGACTTCGTCGGCAGTCAGCCCAGTTTCTTCTTCGAGTTCGCGCCACACGCCTTCGATGGGGCTCTCGCCCTCGTCGATCCCGCCCTGGGGAAGTTGCCACTGGCCTCTGCGGTCAGAACGTTCAAAGGCAAGAACTCTGCCGAGTGAGTCCCGCACCACGGCAACGGTTCCGGCACGAAAATGCAAACTCCCCATCAGTGCCAATCGTACCGTTCACCGGCGACCAGCACGGACCTACCTTGTGGGCAGCCCACCCGGCTCAGCGGCCGATGTGGCGCAAACGCGTCTGGATGTCGTAGTAGTCGCGGTCGATTTCGGCGATCGTGCCAAACCAACGCCGGGCCTTGAGCGGATCCCCGATGCGGTCATAGAAGTCAGCAAGCACATACCACTGACGGAGATGATGATCCTTGACCGTTTTGGTGTTCTTCGTTGCTGGCAGCATCATCTCGATTGCCGCAGCGAGATTGCCCCGGTCAGCCAAGGCCCCTGCCGCCACGATGCGACCCTCGGCGAGGATGTGGTGAGCCGGAGACGACTCGCGGATCTGCAGCCAGACACGTTCGACCGCCGACCAGCGTTCGAGAGCGCGATAGCAGTCGGCGAGAACTGGCAGAGTTTCCGGGTTCTCGTGCAGATCATTCGCAATTTCGAGTGACGCGGCGGCAGGCTTGTACCGACCGAGTCGGTAGTTGGCCAGGCCGGCAACTTCGTGCGCAGTCGCGATCGTCGGCGCTTCTTTCGCGATCGCAATCGCAATCCGCTTGGCCTCGTCGAAGCGTTCACGATCCAGTGCTTCACTGGCCTGCGCAAGCCGTTCTGCCAACCGGGCGCCACGTTGTGCACCAAGCGCATCGCTCAGTTGCGCCGCGATCTCAGGGTCCAGTTCGCCGACTTCCCGGCGGCCGCTCGGCTCGGCCGAAGCACGCGCTGCAGCCCCACGTCCCAAATCACGAACAGAGCCCTCGTCGATCCACTCTTCGGTGGTCCGGGCCTCAATCTTGACACGCTCGCGTTCCTTGTCGGCCTCCCGATCGGGTTCGGGCTTCGGACCGCGCCGTCGCTTGACGTCCATAGAACGCCGATCGGCTTCCGTCAGTGGTGGACGGTCTTTCTTGAAGCGATCATCACGACCGCCCGTACCGCCTCGACGTTCATTACGAGCGCCGCCGCGATCGTCTCGCCGGCCATCGGAGCGCCCGCCGCCATCGGAGCGCCCGCCGCTGTCACGACCTCGACCAGCAGGTCCTCCTGTTCGGCCACCGCCAGGACGCCCATCACGGCCGCCACCGCCCGGCCGATCGTTACGGCGCGGAGATGAAGAAGAACGGTCGCCAGGCATAGCCAGCAATGCTACGCCACCACTGACCAAAGCGTCTGAAAGCCGCACCACGTCACACAGACAGCCTCGAGCCCCGTTCTCTCAAGCTCCATCACCGCGATGCAAAATTGGTGCTGGGGTGAAAACGTAAAAAACGCACCACCGGCAAAAATCCGGATGGTGCGTTTTTTGAGTAATCGGGCGACGTCCTACTCTCCCAGGGGATCTCTCCCCAAGT
>JBLIKS010000274.1:0-4282 GCA_047635555.1 Candidatus Azotimanducaceae bacterium | reverse complement strand
CGGACGCAGTGAGCACGCGAGCTCCTGCAAGCCCGTTGGTCGCTGCCCCAATGCCGGTGTCGCGTTCGTTGAAACCTTCGCAAACCGACGGCACTGTTGTGGCATCTGCGGCAATGTGGCGGACGAACTGCTGGCCACCAAAATCGCGATCACGATCGATCGTCGAGGTCGGCAGGGTGATCGTGTGCTCGGCAACTGTGTCGTGTTCGGCGGGACAACCAATCTCGATCACTTCGAGGCCGGGCGAACTCCGCAGCACACGATGACGAATCTCAGGCGGCTGAAGCACGCAGTCACCCGCCTCCATGCGGAACGGTTCTCCCTGGTCTTCGTAGACGACCTCGACCCAGCCGGCGGCGACGAAGATCATCTGGAAGCGGATCCGATGGAAGTGGACGTAGTCGGCGACCTCTCCCCCGTCGGCGATCAGGATGTGCGACGCAATGAATCGACCGCCCCAACGATCGGGCAGCAGGTCGCGATACCCCATGCCGGCGCGGCCGACACCAAACTCATCGTCGGAAGTTGCCGGTGCCTTGACGATCGTGAGTAACGGTTCGTTGTCCGGCACCACGACGTCGAGTGATGCCGAAGCAATCTCGACGATGGTGCCATTCGGTGCCGTCAACTGCTTGACCGGGCTCCCCGCCTCAATGTCCGCTCGCCGCACCAGCACATGGCCAGCAGTATCGACGTCGCCACGACGCAGGCGAACCCGGCCGCCAGCATCACCGCCACCAGCATTGAAGAGCACGATCTCGCGTGGATTGTCAGCAGGCGAGATCGTTGCAATTCTGAAGCCAACGTCTTCGATGAAGAAACGTGTCATCGCGTCGAGATCGGTGCACGCCAGCACCGCTTCGACTGACATGGCATCAGGGATGGTCTTCACGCTGTCCGGTCTACCAGCACGGGTCCGACGCGTCGTAACGAGCCGCCACTTTCGACGATCATTCAATGACTCATGTGTTCGTCGACGGCAGTCCCGAAGTCGACGCGATCTGAGGACCACTCGTCGATACGTGGGCGACCAACATCGTGGGCAGCATTCGGCGGCCTTGGCCTTCCTGACAGGGATTTCCAATCAGTACACCGTCACCCCCGTCACCCCCGTCAACCCCGTCAACCAGGGGGACGGTTCGTCGGTCAGAGATTCCAGCGTTGCTTGGCAGCAATGATCGTCGGAACACCAATCTCGCCCGTCGACGCAAGCTCGGGCCGATATGTCTCGCCGATCAATGCGGACAGCGTGGCCCCGGTCGAATAAGCCAGCGCGTCGAGGTCGTATCCACCCTCGAGCGCGACGAGCGTGCGCCCGGCTGGCACCAGCGACTGGAGTCGAACGGCGAGGTCGGCGAAGTCGGCTGACGTCAGTTCGAGCCCTGCGAGCGGGTCGGCCCGGTGTCCGTCAAACCCGGCCGAGATAAACAGCCAGTCCGGTGCGAAACGAGCGACCACCGGCGCAATGACCTCATCGACTGCACGCCGGAAAACGTCGCCGCGCGTGCCGCTCGGGAACGGCAGGTTGAGGTTCGACATCGGCGCATTCGGCCCACCGGTTTCGTCAGCCCGCCCGGTGCCGGGATAGAGCGGTGACTCGTGGGTCGATACATACAGCACACGCGGGTCATCGTAAAAAATATCCTGGGTGCCGTTGCCATGATGGACGTCCCAGTCGACAATCGCGACACGCTCGCCCTGCTGGGCTAACAGCGCAGCGGCGACAGCGACGTTGTTGAACAGACAAAAACCCATCGCCTGGTCGGCATTCGCGTGATGGCCGGGCGGGCGACTCGCAGCGAAAGCAACATCGCATTCACCGGCGCGCAGCGCGTCGACGCCGTCAAGCACAGCACCGACAGCACGGCTTGCAGTGATCCACGACCCAGGTGCCATGTACGTGTCGCCGTCGATCATCCCACCGCCGCGCTCGGCGATGCCCTTGATCGACGCCACATGCTCGACCGTGTGCACCGCGCCGATCTCGGCAGCAGTTGCCAGACGTGGCACTCGAAACTCGACAGCATCGAGCAACCCAGCTTCGGAGATGCCTGCCAACGCCGCATCGAGTCGTGCAGGGCACTCGGGATGCCCAGCGGGAGCGCTGTGCATGTCGAGCTCGGCTGAAGTAAAAACGGCGATTGGCACGGCCACATCAACACTGTAGGTAATCGCTCTCCACCCTGCACAGGTGGGCGCGGGAGGTGCCATGCTGGTCACGTGAGCGACGCCGACAACCCTCCTGACGTCACGACGTCGAAGTGGGCGACATCAGTCGTACTCAGCAGCGGCGACACCGCATACATCCGGCCGCTGACCACTGACGACAAGGCTGCTTTGGCCGACTTCCACCAACGCCAGTCACCCGACAGCATCTACCGCCGCTACTTCTCGCCCAAGCCCGAACTGAACGCCCGCGAACTCGAGCACTTCACCAACATTGACATGGTCAACCGGGTCGCGCTGGCAGTTGAGTCGCAGAACCAGTTCGTTGCCTGGGCAAGCTACGAGCGCTGGCCCGGGCGCAACGAGGCCGAGGCCGCATTCATGGTCGACGACCAGTTCCAGGGGCGTGGGATTGCCACGCTGCTGCTCGAACATCTCGCCGCCATCGCCCAGTCCAACAGGATCGAGCGGTTCACTGCCGAAGTTCTCGGTGACAACCGCGGCATGCTCGCCGTCTTCTCGAAAGCCGGCTGGCCCTTGCAGCGCCGATTCGATTCCGGCGTGGTCGACCTCGACTGGGACCTGGCCAGCACCGACGAATTCCTCGACAGCGTCGAACGTCGCGAGCAGCGTGCCGACTCGCGTGCCGTTGCCCGCTTGCTGCTTCCAAAGGCGATCGCCGTGATCGGCGCGTCCGACCGGCCGAACAGCGTCGGCGAGGCACTCTGGAACCACGTCATCGACAGCGTCAAGGTCCCTGCCTACCCAGTCAACCCGCACCACACCGAACTGTCGAACCGGCGCTGTTACCACTCGGTCGACGAACTTCCCGACAACGTCACACTTGCGATTGTCGCAGTTCCTCCGCCGCAACTCGAGGCGACGATCGACGCCTGTATCGCCAAGTTGATGCGCGGCGCGATCATCATCACTGATGTCGACGGTTCCGGGATTGACATCGACGCACTCGTGCTTCGCGCCCGACGCAATGGTCTACGCATCATCGGCCCGGCAAGCATGGGCGCTGCGTCCCCGCACGTCGACACCAAACTCCAGGCAGCTCTGGTTAACGTCACGCTGCCGGCTGGCCATGTCGCTATTTCACTGCAGTCCGGTTCGCTCGGCGGCTCTGTGCTGCGCCAGGCCGACGACGTCGGCTTGGGGGTCTCATGGTTCGTGTCCCTCGGCGACAAAAGCGACATCTCGGGCAACGACCTCCTCCAGTTCTGGGAAGACGACGACAACACCCGTGTCATCGCGATGTACACCGAGTCGTTTGGCAACCCGCGCAAATTCGCTCGGATCGCCCGAAGGGTGTCACTGACTCGGCCGATCGTCGCCGTCCGAACCGGAGCTGCAGCAGACGGCACTCTTGGGGGTGCGCTGTTCCAGCAGGCCGGATTGATCGAGGTGCCGACGGTGCACAGCCTGATCGACACCGCACGCGTGCTGGCCACGCAGCCGGTGCTCCGCGGCCCTGACATCACGATCATCACAAACTCCCGGAGCCCCGCAACACTCGCAGCTGCAGCGCTGGCGACGGCAGGGTTGCATGGAACCGTCCACCGGCTCCCCGTCGAAGCAACCGATGACGAGTTCGCTGCAGCAATGAAGATGGCGCTCGCTTCCGACGACGTTGACGGCCTCATGGTCATCCATGCTCCGGCGGTTGCTTCCGATGTCGACTCGGCAACCGCTGACGCCATCGCTCGACATGCAATCAGCGATACCAAGCCGGTACTGGCCGTCCTGCTCGGGGGCGCCGACGGACCCGTTCAGCCAGGTTCCGACGTCCCCGCGTTCGCGTTCCCCGAACAGGCAGCCGCCGTACTGGGGCGCTCCTATGCGTACGGCCGCTGGCTCGCATCAGAAACGCTGGTCGAAGATGCCCCGGTCGCCAAGATCGACCCCGAGTCTGCCCGCCAACTGATTGAAGCCGCACTGGCGGCCGCCGCGATCGAGCAGGTTTCAGGCACCGTCACAGAGTTGTCGGCCGAGCAGGCCGGCCTACTGCTGGCGTCGTACGGCATCATGATGCCTCGTTCGCTGTCGGCAACAGCAGAAACTGCAATCGCCGTCGCCAATACTATTGGCTACCCGGTTGCGGTCAAAGCAG
>JBLIKS010000273.1:0-4310 GCA_047635555.1 Candidatus Azotimanducaceae bacterium | reverse complement strand
GACCGCTACGCCTCCATGACGACGGGAACGATCATGGGCTTGCGCTTGGTCCGATCGCTCACGAACTTCCCTGCGGCACGCCGCACCTCGCGCTCCAACTGCTCGACATCGCGGACGCCGTCGGCCAGCGCCTTTTCGACGCGCTCAGCAATCGTGTCGCAGGCCTCGTCGAGCAGGTCCTCGGCTTCAGGTGCGTACACCCAGCCACGCGTGATGATCTCTGGGCCGACAAGGACCTTGCCCGTCTGGATGTCGACGGTCACCACGACAACGACCACGCCCTCTTCGGAGAGCTTCTGTCGGTCACGCAGGACGCCTTGGCCGACGTCTCCAACGATGCCGTCGACGTACAGGTAGCCGGCAGGCACACGGCCAACGGGGGCCAGGCCTTGCGACGACAGTTCGAGAACGTCGCCATCTTCGCACTCAATCACCCGGTCGGTTGGCACGCCCATCAGTTCGCCGAGCTTGGCGTTGGCGACCATGTGGCGGTACTCGCCGTGAATCGGCACGAACCACTCAGGGTTGACAATCGACAGGTAGGTCTTGATGTCGTCGGCCTTTGCGTGACCGGTTGCATGCACGTCCATGACGCCGGAGTGCACGACGTGGGCGCCGCGCCGCAGCAGCCCGTCGATCACCTTGTTGACGCTTCCTTCGTTGCCGGGAATGGCATGGCTCGACAGCACAACAGTGTCATCTTCGCCAAGCTGCAGCCACTTGTTTTCGCCGCGCGCCATCAGACCGAGTGCTGACATCGGCTCACCCTGCGAACCAGTCGAAATGATGCACACCTCGCCCGGCTTGTACTTGCCGATCTCCTCGATGTCGATCAACGACGATTCGGGAATGGTGAAGACGCCAAGGTCGAGGCCGAGACGGATGTTCTTCTTCATGCTCAAACCGAGCGTGGCCACCTTGCGACCTTCACCGACGGCTGCATCAGCGATCTGCTGGATGCGGTGGAGGTGGCTGGCGAAGCTCGCGGTGATGATCCTACGACCGCGTTCCTGCGCGAACAGTGAGCGGAGCACTCCCCCGACATTGGTCTCGCTCGACGCGTAGCCCGGCTCTTCGGCATTCGTCGAGTCGCTCATCAGCAACCGGATGCCTTCGTTCTTTGCGAGCTGGCCGATGCGAGCGAGATCGGCGCGGCGTGAGTCGACCGGCGTGAGATCGATCTTGAAGTCGCCGGAGTGCAGCACGATGCCCTGCGCGGTGTGGACCGCAATGGCGTGCGCGTGCGGCACCGAGTGAGTGACCGGGATGAACTCGACAAGCAGCGAACCGATATCGACCTGCTCACCGTCTTGGACCGGACGCATGTCGATCTTCGACATGAGGCCAGCCTCTTCGATGCGGTTCCGCGCCAGGCCAAGCGCGAGTGCCGAGCCGTAGACCGGGAGCGGTTCGCTCCGCAGGTCGCCAAGCCCGCCTTCTGAGCGGTTGCGCATCAAGTACTGGATGGCGCCAATGTGGTCTTCGTGGCCATGGGTCAGCACGATGGCCGACAGTCGCTCGGCGTTCTCACGCAGATACGTGAAGTCGGGCAGGATCAGATCGATCCCGTGATGATGCGGGTCAGGGAACATCAAGCCGCAATCGATGAGCATCATCGTGCGGTCGGGATCGTCAGGCGCGCCCTGCTCGATGACCATGCAGTTGCGGCCGATCTCGCCGAGGCCACCGAGGAATACGACACGGACGGGCACCTTCGGGTTGAGGGGGACCGTCATTGGTTGGGGGTTGCTCATTTTTGGGATCCTTCACGGGTGGCGAGCAGGTTCTGGTAGACCGCTCGAGCGGCGTCTTCGGTGCCGGTTGGGGCTGGGCCCATCGGCAGACGACATGCGCCGACCGGGTGGCCGAGCGTTTGCATCATGACCTTGGGTTGCACCGGGTTCGGTGCGTTGTCGTTGCCTTCGAACGAGTAGCTCTCGATCAGTAGGCGGTTGATCCGTTGTGCTTCGGCGATGTCGCCGCGGTTCCATGCTGCGAACATTTTGGTGTGCTCGGGTGCGGCCCAATGGGTACACACTCCAACCGCACCAACGGCACCAACCGCAAGCAGCGGCAAGTTCATCGGGGAATCACCCGAGTACACCTCGAAGTCGTCGGGTACGCCAGCTATGACCTTGGCGGTCTCGCTTGGATCGCCGGCAGCATCCTTGAGCGCAACGATGTTCGTGACGTCATTGGCGAGGCGGATGATGGTGTCGTTCGACATCTTGCGGCCGGTGCGCTTCGGGATGTCGTAGATCATGACGGGCAGGTCGGTGGCCGATGCAATGGCCCGGAAGTGGACCTCGATACCGGTTTGTGACGGCCGGTTGTAATAGGGGCTCACGCCGAGGATCCCAGCGAGGCCGAGTTTGCTCGCTTCGGCGGTGAGGCCGATGTCTTGGCGGGTGTTCGAACCCGTCGTGCCGCCGATGACGGGCACGGTGACTGCTGCCGAGATCGTTTCAAACAATGTCAATTTTTCGTCGATGCTCAGTGTGGCTGACTCGCCAGTTGTGCCGGACACGACGAGCGACTCGTTGCCTTCGGCGACCAGAAACTTCGCAAGAGCGACAGCCGCATTGACATCAAGTTCGCCGTCGTTGTCAAACGGGGTGACCATCGCAACCGACACCACACCGAAGCGCGGCATCACCAAGACCTCGAAAACATAGTGCTGTTCACCGCAAAGAACCTATTGGGTGTCTCGCCACTTCATGCGGCTGAATGACCAGGGCCGGCAGGAGGGCGGGCACGAGGATGTCGGAGCTAGAACGAACCTTCGTCTGAGCGATCGATTCCCTGGGTGAGAATCAAGTCCTCATGCAACTCCATCCAGGCGTCGTGGTAGCTCCCACACATCACACCGGTGAACATGTTGGACTCACCCGACTGCAGGCGACTGATTGAAGAAGCAAGGCGGGGCCCGTAGCAGGCGAGGCGGTCGAGTAAGCCGGCAGTCGAAACCAGGATCGGTTGCGCACGACCATCGAGATTGACGAGCCGGGCGATCACCGCCGCGTCATAGGCAGCGTCGGTGTGATCGTTGACCCCGCCGTTGCGCAGCTGCCAGTCTCCGCAGAGCGCTTTGAACTCGGTGTTCAGTTCCAGGTAGCTGCCATAGAGGGGTGCCAGCGCGCTGAGGTCGGCACCGTCAAGATCGGCAGCGAGCATGGCAGGGTGCGCGGCGCGGCCGTCAGAGGTCAACTGCCACAGCGATCTGGCTTCGCGGAACTGGGCGTGCGCTACCGCTGCGAGGCCATCGAGATGCACCTGAACTGTCGCTGGGTCAGAACCGGTCATCTCGCCAAGAGTGACCACTGTCGCAAAACCCTTGATTCGCAATGCGTGGAATGTGCAGAACTCCGGTGTCGATGTGTGCCCCATTTTGCTGAGACTAACGACCGGTCGGTTCGGCAGTGAACCCCTCCACAAAGACGGCTGTCGGCTCGGGTGGCGTTCTCGTTCGCCGCCACCAGAGATAGAGCCCGGTTCCGACGAGGATCGGGAGGACGTAGGTAATGAACCGGTACACGAGCACGCCAGCGAGCGCCACGTCAGTCTGTACGCCCGCAGCAACGAGCGCACCCGTCAGCCCTGCTTCGATCACGCCGACGCCGCCCGGAGTCGGAGCGAACGAGCCAAGGATCTGGGCAACGAAGAAGACCCGTGCAAATTCAGTGACGCCCAGCTCGTCGCCAACGCCGAGCCCGCGCAACGCCGTCCAGAGGATGATGACGCCAGTCCCCTGGGCAATCGTCGTTCGCAGCAGGAGCGCGAACGGCCGGCGAGCAGTAGCTCGAAGCGAGCCACGTACCTCATCAACAAAGGCCACGGCATCGCCGCTTGCCAACCCGGGTGCCGAACCAGCGAACTTGGAACGCACCCATTCGGCTCGTTCAATGGTCCAACGGTGCGCTTTCGGCGAGAAAAGAGCAAATGACCAGAACAACGCTGAACCAATCAGGACCGCTGCGGCGGCGGCAATGATCAGCAGGTCAGCGAGGCTGGCATCTCGTCGGCTGATGTCAGCCAACGTCGCGACCAGCGGGTACCCCCAGCTCACAAAGGCCGTCGCCACACCCGACGCCACGAGCATATGGACGAACGGGCCCGCAGACGTTCCGCTGTCACGCGCGATTTGCCACCGCAACAACGTGGCAACCGGGCCGCCAGCCGGCACGCCCTTACTCACTGCCGACCCGACGTCACCAATGACCTCGGCGCGCCCGAGCGAGGTTCCGGGCAAAAGCGATCGGATCACGTCGGCTCTCGACACTCGCTCGATGATCCCGAGCACTGCCAAGGTG
>JBLIKS010000272.1:0-4316 GCA_047635555.1 Candidatus Azotimanducaceae bacterium | reverse complement strand
CCATGCACAAGCTCGGCGGGTCCGACTTCGCCAAAGCGAAGAGCCGCGTCAAGTCAGAGGTTCGTCAAGTCGCGCAAGAGTTGGTCCTGTTGTACCAGCAGCGAATTACCGCAGTGGGCCACGCTTTTGCTCAGGACACGCCCTGGCAGCACGAGATGGAAGAGGCGTTTCCGTTCGTCGAGACGCCTGATCAGCGCACCGCAATCGCCGAGATTAAGGCCGACATGGAGCGCACGCATCCGATGGACCGCCTGGTGTGTGGCGACGTCGGTTTCGGCAAGACCGAGGTCGCGATCCGCGCTGCGTTCAAGGCCATCCAAGACGGCAAACAAGTCGCTGTGCTCGCACCGACCACCTTGCTCGCCACCCAGCACGGCAATACGTTTGCCGACCGCTTCGCCGGTTACCCGATCCGGGTCGAAGTGCTGTCGAGATTCTTGACCGCAGCTCAAGCCAAGAAGGTGATTGCCCAGGTCAAGTCCGGTGAGGTCGACTGCATCATCGGCACCCACCGACTGCTTGCGGCGGACATCAATTTCAAGGACCTCGGCCTCCTCGTCGTCGACGAAGAGCAACGCTTCGGCGTGCAGCACAAAGAGAAGATGAAGAGGATGAAGACGAACGTCGACGTCCTCACGCTCTCGGCAACGCCAATTCCGCGCACCCTCGAAATGTCTCTCGTTGGTATCCGGGACCTCTCGCTGCTGCAGACCCCACCGGCCGAACGCCAGCCCATCCTGACCTTCGTCGGCGAATACGAAGAACGGGTCGCCGTCGAGGCAATCCGCCGTGAACTACTTCGCGAAGGCCAAGTCTTCTGGGTCCACAACCGAGTGCGTTCGATCGACACAGCAGCAGCCAGGCTGCGCCAGCTCGTTCCGGACGCGCGCATCGCCGTGGCTCATGGCCAGATGGACGAGAGCACGCTCGAAACCGTTGTTCAAGACTTCTGGGACGGCCACTACGACGTCCTCGTGTGCACCACCATCATCGAGTCGGGCATCGACATGCCGTCCGTTAACACGCTCGTCGTCGAGCGGTCCGACCTGCTCGGCCTCGGCCAAATGCATCAGCTGCGCGGCCGCGTCGGCCGCTCTGGCCAGCGGGCCTACGCCTACCTCTTCTATCCCCCCGACAAGGTGCTGACCGAAGAGGCGTACGAGCGGCTGCGCACAATCGGTGAGTCGACCGAGCTCGGATCTGGCTTCAAGATCGCGATGCGCGACCTCGAAATTCGCGGCGCGGGCAGCCTGCTCGGCGAGTCTCAGTCTGGTCATATCGCAGCCGTCGGCTATGATCTGTACTGCCAAATGGTCACCGAAGCGGTCAGTGAAATGAAGGGCGAGCCAGCAAAGAAGGCACCTGCCGAGATCAAGCTTGACGTGCCGACCGACTCGTTCCTTCCGACCGACTACGTGGCCAAGGAAGAGCTCCGGCTCGAGGCATACCGTCGGCTTGCCAGCGTGCAGACCGACGCGCAGGTCGACGACATTCGCGCCGAATGGGAAGACCGCTACGGTCCGCTGCCCGAGCCAGCCGAAGCGCTGCTGCAGGTTGGCTACCTGCGGGCCCAGTGCCATCGCCTCGGCCTGCGCGACATTCAGATCTCCACGAGTGACGCGAAGCTCGCTCCGCTCCAACTCAAGCTGAGCGAAACAATGCGGCTCCGTCGACTTTCGAAGGGCGCCAAGTACAAGGAAGATCTCGGTCAACTCGTCGTGCCACTCCCCCGGCGGAACCCTGACGGCACCAAAGCCGAACCATCGGCCTACCTTGTCCAGTTCCTCCGCGACCTGGTCGAAGAGGCCACCCCCCAAAACTGACTGACCGGTCACACTGTGCCTGGCACAGTGTGACCGCTATCGTCATGCCGGTGAAGCGCCGACTGTTGACGATCCTGCTCCCACTGGCTGCCGCCTCGGTCACCGCAGGCTGCACCACGTTCACCGACAACGACGTTGCCGCTCGCATCAACGATGTCGAGTACTCGCATGAGGATCTCAGCGGCATCATCGACGCCATTGGCATTCCCGAAGAATCGAGCAACGACCTCGACACCATCCGATCCGTCACAAGCACGTTGGTCCTCGCCGGCGCACTCAACGACTACTTCGGCGAGCAGGGCATCGAAATCACCGATGCCGATCGCGATGCCGCCACGCAGGGCCTTGCTGGCAGCTTGCCGACATTCCTCGAAGCCCCTGACGATGTCCAAGCTCTACTGGTCGACGCACAGGCCAACCTGACGATCGCCAGCGCTCTACCAAATGGCGCTCAGGCACAACTCGATGCAATCAACGCCGCCGACGTCTACATCGATCCTCGGATCGGAACCTTCGACAGCGCGACCAGCGCCGTCGTCGCGCTCGGCTGAGCCTGGCGAATCGAAATCTGCACATGCCCGGTCGCATCGTCGTCGTTGGTCTCGGGCCCGGAGGCGTCGACCACGTCACCACCGAAACGCTCGCCGCCATCGAGCGGATCAAGCACCGCCACCTCCGCACATCGATCCATCCGTCGGCGCACCTTGTGCCCAACGCCGTCACACACGACGATCTGTATGAGACCGCCGACACTTTCGACGACGTCTACATCGAAATCGCCAACCGGCTGACGGCTGCAGCGACCGAGCATGGCGAGGTCCTCTACGCCGTTCCAGGTTCCCCGCTCGTCCTCGAGCGCACTGTCCGCTACCTGCGTCAACGGGCCGCCGACGGAATGATTGAACTCGACGTTCTTCCTGCCATGTCGTTCCTCGACGTGGCATGGGCGCGGCTCGGTATCGACCCGGTTGAAGAGGGCGTTCGCCTTGTCGATGGCCACGATTTCGCCACGGCCGCAGCCGGCGAACGTGGGCCGATGCTTGTTGCTCACACCCACGCCAATTGGGTACTCAACGAGATCAAACTGGCCGTCGAGGACGCGCAGGGCAACGAACCCGTCACGATGTTGCATGCGCTCGGCACCGATGCCGAACTCATTGTGGAAACGACCTGGGCCCAACTCGATCAGACAATCGAAGCGGACCACCTCACATCGATCTACATACCTCAGTTGGCCGCTCCGGTCGGCCAGAGCTACGTCCGATTCCACGAACTCACCCGCAAGTTGCGCGAGCAGTGCCCGTGGGACATCGAACAAACACATGAGACGCTCATTCCGTTCCTGCTTGAAGAGACCTACGAGGTCGTCGATGCGCTGCAGGCGCTTGACCCCGACGAGCCGTCAAGTGACGACGACCTGATCGAAGAACTCGGCGACCTGCTCTTTCAGATCGAGTTTCATGCCACGATCGCCGAGCAGGAAGGCCGCTTCACGATCGTTGACGTGACGCAGGGGATTCACGACAAGCTGGTCCGACGCCACCCGCACGTGTTCGGTGACATCGTCGCCGGCGACACCGCGACAGTGCTTGAGAATTGGGACGAGATCAAGAAAATCGAAAAGGGCCGGACGTCGATCTTCGAAGGCATTCCGCGCTCGCTGCCATCGCTCGCCTATGCACAGAAGGTCGGCCGGAAGGCCTCCAAGGTCGGGTTTGACTGGCCCGACGTCGCTGGAGCGTTCCCAAAAATCGCCGAAGAGACCGCCGAACTCGCCGAAGCAATGACCGAGACCGACACCGCAGCCACAGAACTCGAGCTCGGTGATCTGCTGTTCGCCGTTGTCAACGTGGCACGGCACCTCAAGATCGACGCCGAACTGGCACTTCGTGCGGCAAGCGACAAATTCCGGGCGCGGTTTGAAGGCGTCGAGGCCTTAGCCGCTTCGAGATCCATCGACCTCAAGACCGCCGACCTCGTCACGCTGGATGCGCTCTGGGACGAAGTCAAGCGCAACGCGAGCTGAAATCAGTTCCCGAGAAATCGGGTGCCAGTTGGTCTTGAAGTCCGAGGGCGAGGATTGCGCTGCCCAGAAGCCAGCGGCTGGCGCAAGAAAAATGCTGTAGGTCGAGCGTCAGTAGAGGGATCGCCGTTGGTGAATTCGGCGTCGGAGCTCATTGCGGCGGCGCCTCGACGCTCCGACGCTTGTCAACCTGTGAATTGTGATGCGCTGCGAGGTTCTCGGCGGCGTTACTCAACGAGCGTGTTACCTCCGCTGCAAAGAAGGTTGCGACCAACTGCAGCAGGGCGCCAATGGCGAAATAGCCAACGAGTCGCGCGGCCTGCGCTGGCTCGGACGTCTCGGAAAGCGTCGACAGTCCTGCCAATCCCTGGACGTGGACGAACACGAGCACCCCGACGGCATAGGTCAGCAAGATCGGGTTTCGCCTGACGTTGACGGCCTGAGCCGAACGTTGGAGCACGGCAAAGGGG
>JBLIKS010000271.1:0-4334 GCA_047635555.1 Candidatus Azotimanducaceae bacterium | reverse complement strand
TTTCGCCCGACGCCGGTCGCATCAAGGTCGCTGAGCGGATGGCGCAGCACCTCGGCGACATCGGCGCTGACCTCGCCTTCATCTACAAGCGCCGCCCGAAGGGCACCACCAACGTGGCCGAGGCCGCTGAAGTCATGGGCGACGTCGAGGGGCGCACCTGCGTGCTGACCGACGACATGATCGACACCGGCGGCACAATCGTCTCCGCTGCCGAACTCTTGATGAAGCGCGGCGCCAAAAACGTCTGGGCGATGGCCACGCACGGCGTGCTCTCCGGCCCAGCGATCGAACGCTTGAAGAACAGCCCACTCGAAAAGATTGTGCTTACCAACACGCTGCCGCTCCCGTTGGAGAAGCAACTGCCAAACATCGTGGTGCTCTCTGTCGCTCCGCTGATCGCCGAAGCCCTCGGCGCGGTCTTCGAAGACACCAGCGTCAGCGACATCTTCGACGGTGAGAACCTCAGCTGACTCCCGACCTGCCCGAAACTGAGACCGTTGCTCCGCGCTGATGCGTTGCAACAGTCCCAATTTCCGCTTCGGGCAGCCCGCCACCCACTGAACGGGTGTGTTCGACAAACAACTCTTTCGCATAGCGCGACGCCAACACGGTGTTGTTTCGCGCCAGCAACTCCATGACGCAGGCTGCTCGCCAGACAAGTTGACGCGCTCTGTTTCGACTGGATGGCTTGTCCGCGTCCTGCCGGGCGCCTACCTCATGGCGCCGTCGCCAGACACATACGAAATGCGATGCTCTGCAATCAACATCTGGCTCGATGGAGCCGGGTTCATCAGCGGTCGGAGCGCCGGCCGGCTGCTCGGTTTGGCACGGATGCGCAAGCGGCCAATCGAAGTCACCCTGGCCCGTCGCCACAAGAGAATGAGTCGAGCACCTTGGGTCGAGGTCCGACAGACAGCCTGGTACGACGGCAACGACGACCGTCAACGACACAACGCCATCACCGTCGCGACGCCGGCCCGCATGCTCTTCGGCCTCGCTGCCGACCTCAAGGACCGGGCTTTCGAAAACGCTGCCGACGACGCCTGGAACATCGGATTGGTCATTCCGGGCGAGGTGGACATCTATCTCGATCGTCATCGGTGCCGCGGCAAGGACGGTGTGGCCCGACTCGAACGCTGGCTGGAGAAGGCCTTCGAGATGCAACGCCCAGCCCAAAGCATGTTGGAGCGCGATCTGATCACCGCCCTCTGCGATGCCGGACTCCCGGAACCGATCCGCCAATTCCCGCTGGAGCTGACTCCTGCTCCGATCACCGTGCACCTCGACATCGCTTGGCCAGACATTCGCCTCGCAATCGAGCCGGGGCACAATCGGTTCCACCGAGGGGTGGATGCTTCGGAGCAAGACACACTCCGAGATCTCGCGTGTGGCGAACTCGGTTGGAACATCATCCGCCTCACCCAGCAAATCAAACACAACCTGCCGGTGTTCGCTCAGCAAATTCGGGGTGTCTACCGACAACGCAGCCGAGACATCCCACTGAACCGTCGAGGCCCCATCTCCTGAACCCATCTCCTGAACCCATCTCCTAAAATCGAGACCAACACAGTGCATCCACACCAAAAAACGGTCTCAGTTTCGGAGCAAAGCCCCGCCCCGCCTCAAATTGAGACCGTCACACGGCACCCACGAGGCGAAACAGTCTCCATTTCGGGAAAGGCTGGGTGTGACAGGAGCGGGAGGGGATGCAGCGCGCGGCCGATAGCGTTGAGGCCTGCTGTATTGACGAAGGTTCCGCCGTGGTTGCGGGGCCAAACACTTGATTTCTAGGATCGAATCCCATGTCTGAGACCGTTCTCATTGCCGAAGCTGGCCGCACAACTGGAAGCAGCGAATCACGCCGTCTCCGCACGGCTGACCGTGTTCCTGGCGTCGTTTATGGCCACGGCATGGACCCGCTGAGCGTCTCTGTCGCTCGTCGTGACCTGCGCGTTGCCCTGTCCGGCGACGCTGGTATGAACACCATCCTTGACCTCACGGTCAATGGCGAGGTGTACCCGTCCCTGGTCAAAGCCATCCAGCGTCACCCAGTGAAGCGCAACGTCCAGCACATCGACTTCATTCAGGTCAACCTGAACGAAGACGTCACCGTGAACGTGCCGGTCCGCCTGGTCGGCGAGGCCAAGGCCGTTGAGTCCGGAGGTGGCCTCGTCGACGTCACGATGAACGTGATCGAAGTCAAGACGACGCCACGCAACATCCCGGACGCCGTGACTATCGACATCACAGACATGGACATGGACACCACGATTCGCGTCTCCGACATCGTTCTGCCTGCCGGCGTCACTGCGACAGCTGACCCCGAGTACCCGGTCGTCACCGTCCTCACGATGCGCACCCCGGTACTCGACGCCGAGGCCGAAGCAATCGAAGCCGCTGCAGCCGCTGAAGGCGACGCTCCTGCCGCTGCCGGCGACACCGCCGAGTGATCGTCCGGGCCCACCCGGCCCGCATGACACCCCACATCGCCTATTCGACCATCTGATGGTATGAGCTGATGGTATGAGCTTGTTCGGCCGCACTGGCAAAGGTGCCCCGTTCGACTGGCTCGTCGTCGGCTTGGGTAATCCCGGCCCAAAATACATTGGCACGCGCCACAACGTCGGCGAAGATGTCGTGAAGCTGCTCGCTGAACGCCGCAGGGAACAACTCAAAGGCGGGCGCGACAATGCGCTCACCGCCGAAACGCGCTTCGGGGCGCCTGGCAACGACGAACGAGTCGTGCTGAGCTTTCCGATCACGTACATGAACGAGTCGGGCCAGGCGGTCGGCGCCCAAGTTCGGCGCTACCGCATCCCCTCGGTCGACCGAATCATTGTCATTCACGACGAACTCGATCTCGATCCAGGCATTCTGCGGGTGAAAGAAGGCGGTGGGCTGGCAGGCCACAACGGCCTTCGCTCGATCACCGCTCACACCAAATCGCAGGACTATCTGCGCGTCCGCATCGGCGTCGGGAAGCCCCCGTCGGGAGCTGGCAAGAACTACGTTCTTTCGAAGGTTCCGAAGTCTGAGCGGGAGCGACTCGACATTGCCGTTGTCGACGCAGCCGACGCCGTCGAATTGATTATCTCCGACGGCGTCGAAGCCGCGATGCGCCGATACAACATCAAGCAATGACGAGCGCCCCCCTCGAATCACTGCCCGGCCTGCTGCGAAGCGAACCCGGCCTCACCCGAGCTCTCGGTGAGCCCGATGCGCGCCTCGCCGTCGTCGAAGTCGCTCGACCCATCGCTATTGCGGCGCTCGCCAACCTGTCGAACCGCCGACCCCTCGTCGTTGCCTGCCCGACCGGCACAATGGCGGCCCAACTCGCCGACGACCTCATGCAGTTTGTCCCCGAGGACGACGTTGTGCTGTTCCCCGGCTGGGAGACGCTCCCGTTCGAACGCGTCAGCCCGAGCGTCGAGACGATGGGGCAACGCCTCAAGGTGCTCTGGCGTCTCGGCAACGAAGACCGCACGCCCAAGATCATTGTCGCTGGCGTGCGCGCTCTGTTACAGAAGCTCGGCCCGGGATCCACAACGGTCGAACCAATCATCATTCGGCCCGGGATCGACGTCGACCCCGATCGCCTCGCTACTCAACTCGTCGAGTTCGGTTACCGCCGAGAAGAACTGGTCGAGCACCGCGGCGAGTTCGCACGACGCGGCGCAATTTTCGACGTCTACCCGGCGACCGCCGACGCCCCAATTCGCATCGACCTGTGGGGCGACGAGGTCGAGCGGCTGACGCGTTTCGGTGTGAACGATCAGCGCTCTACTGACGATCTGGACAGCGTCACGATCTTCCCAGCTCGCGAGCTGATGCCGACCAACGACGTCCGCGCTCGTGCCGCCGAACTTGTGGCAAAGGAGCCGTGGGGCCGCGAGCAGTGGGAGCGCCTCGCCGAAGGCGCGCACTTCGACGGCATGGAGAGTTGGCTCCCGTGGCTCATCGAAGACGACCGCTTGATCACCGACGTGTTGCCGGCGAACGCCAAGGTGCTGCTCGTCGAACCGCGCCGGATGCGCGACCGCGCACTCGACCTGATCGCAGAAGAAGACGACCTCGCACGAACCCTTGCCAGCACATGGGCTCGAGATCCCGACAAGTCGTTCCCGCGGCTGCACGCCGACCCCGATGCGCTCCTTGCTGCCGACCCGGCCAGCGGCACGAACTCTTTCTGGTCAATCGATTCGACGCCCGAGTCGCCCGACACCCCCGTCGTCGAAGCATCAGGCTGGGGGCCGGTTGCCGGCGACGGCTCCGGACTCACCGACCGGCTGACACAGCTGATCGGCAACGGGTACCGCGTGGTGGTCGCTGCCGAC
>JBLIKS010000270.1:0-4337 GCA_047635555.1 Candidatus Azotimanducaceae bacterium | reverse complement strand
GGCCAGACACACCGAGCCAGTACGGGTCGAATCCAATTCGAGGTCGGAACAGCAGCTGCTGCGGCGAGTTGGCTCCGGTCAGAATGTCGCCGGCGACGATGTTCGCATTGCGCCGCTCAAGGTCGCTCGGGGTCTGCACGTGGCGGGCGACGATCTGGTTGCAGAACCCGGGCGCGAATCGCTCGATCTGGGCCTCGATCGCGTCAGTCGCGTCCCCGGTGAACCCTGCCGGCACATGCGCGTAGGCGTACAGCGGATGCAGATTCCCGTTCGACCGACTCGGATCAGCGAGGTACTGCTGGCCAACCAAGACGAACGGGCGCTCGGGCATCTGCCCGCGATGCACCATTGCTTCGGCGGCGGCCGTCTCGTCGTAATTGCCGCTGACGTGCACCGTGCCAGCGCGGCGCGACGGCTCGTGCAGCCACGGCACGCCGCCCTCGACGGCGAAGTCGATCTTGTACGCGCCTGGACCATGCCGGTATCGGCCGAACGCTCGACGTACGCGAACCGGCATCTCATTGCCCATCAGTTTCACTGCAGCACCGGGGGCCACATCGAGCATGACGATGTCCGGCGAACCCAGATCGCGCACCGCAGTGACGCGTTGGCCTGTCTCGATCTTCCCGCCGTGGGCGACGAGAACCTCAGCCATAGCGGTCGAGATTGCCGTTGACCCTCCGACGGCGACAGGCCACCCGTACGTGTGCGCCGCGGTCCCTAATGCCGTGCCGATCGCCGACGACAAGACCGAGCGAAAGGGCCAGAATGCATGCGCTGCGACACCTGCGAACAGAGCCCTGCCCTCGTCGGTCGAGAACCGCTTGGCCAGGACCGCCGCAGGGAGTGCAGCGCGCAGACCGAATCGGCCCAGCTTCAACGGATGGCCAGGCACGCGCATCACCGGTCCGAGAAAGTCGTCGGCGATGTCGCCGAAGCGCGGGACCAGGGACCCGAAGACAGCGCGCCATGCTCGCTCGTCACCGATCAGCCCGTCCGCGGTGTCGTCCACCGACCGAACAGCGGTGCCGCCGGAGTCGCCACCGAGCGGGTGGGAATACTGGACGTCGGGCCAAGCCCATTGCAACCCATGCTGCTCCAGCCCTGCGAGTCGCGAGAACGCAGTGTCAAAACTCAGCGGATGGAAGCCCGAACACTCGTCGTGGATGAGCCCTGGCAGCGTGAGTTCGCTGCTGCGCGTGCCCCCGCCGATCCGTGGCGCGGCTTCGAGCACCGTGACATCCACCCCGGCCTTCGCCAGTGTGACTGCTGCCGCCAATCCGTTCGGCCCGCTGCCGACAACGACCGCGGTGGTCATGCCGGGCTCATATCGAGAGTCCGCCGTCAACGGGGACGACGACGCCGGTGATGTAGCTCGCCTGCTCCGACGCGAGGAAACCCACGATTGGGCACGCTTCCTCCGGCGCTGAGAAGCGACCCATCGGGATCTCGGCCCGGAGTTCGGCGAGACGGTCTGGCGGGATCGAGGCGACCATGTCGGTTTCTGCGTTCGGGGAGATGGCGTTGACCGTGATGCCGAAGCGGGCCAGCTCCTTCGCCGTGGCCCGAGTGAATCCGATAATGCCGGCCTTCGCTGCTGCGTAGTTGGCTTGGCCGATATTGCCGTGCAGCCCGGTGTAGGACGTGACATTCACGATTCGTCCGTACCCGCGCTCGCGCATAGTCGGCACGGCGGCGCGGGTCAGGTTGAACGTGCCGGTGAGATGCACGCCGAGCACTGCTTGCCAGTCGCCGTCGGTCAGTTTCCAAACCACCCGGTCGCGGAGGATCCCCGCGTTGTTGACGACGACGTCGATCCGACCTGTGGCGTCGAGGACGTGCTGGATTGTCGTGTTGACCGAGTCGGAGTCGGAGACATCGGCGACAAGTGGAATTGCACCGTCAAGTTCGTCGACCAGGACCTCGGCCAATGACTGCTCGTTCACGTCGACCACAGCGACGGTTGCGCCGGCGGTCGCGAAGAAGCGACTGAGCGCCAGGCCGATGCCGCGGGCACCGCCGGTGACGATGACCGTGCGGCCGCTGAAATCGAATGACGTACTCATGACCAATCCGGCGTGTAGTCGATGTGCGGTTCAATCGGCCCGAGATCGGCGTGGCGCCGGAGTTCGAACCGACCGAGTTGGTTCCGGTGCACTTCGTCGGGGCCGTCGGCGAGACGAAGGAGTCGCGCGGTCGCGTAGGCCGAGGCGAGACCGAAGTCATTGTTCGTGCCGGCTCCGCCGAACGCCTGAATCGTCCAGTCGATGACCTTGCATGCCATGTTTGGAGCGGCGATCTTGATCATGGCGATCTCGCTGCGAGCCGCTTTGTTGCCCACTGTGTCCATGAGGTGTGCCGTCTTTAATGTGAGCAGACGTGTCTGCTCGATAGCGATCCGCGACTCGGCGATGCGTTCGAGCGTCACCGACTGTTCCGAGACCGGGCGACCCCATGTGACGCGGTGCTGGGTGCGGCGGCACATCATCTCAAGTGCCCGCTCGGCCAGACCGATCAGACGCATGCAGTGATGAATCCGGCCTGGCCCGAGGCGGCCCTGCGCGATCTCGAACCCGCGGCCCTCGCCCAGCAACATGTTGGCTGCTGGCACGCGCACATCAGCGAAATCAACCTCAGACGCACGGTCGGGCATACCATAGAAATTGAAGACCGGCAGTGGGCGCATCACGTCGACCCCCGGCGTGTTCTTGGGGATGAGGATCATCGACTGCTGACGGTGGCGGTCAGGATCGTTCGGCGCTGACTTACCCATAAAGATGATGACCTCACACCGCGGGTCGGTGGCGTTGGTCGTGTACCACTTCCGTCCGTTGACGACGTACTCATCGCCGTCGGCCACGATGGAACTCTCGATGTTGGTTGCGTCGCTCGACGCAACGAACGGCTCGGTCATAGCGAACGACGACCGAATTTTTCCGGCGAGTAGCGGCTGCAGCCAGCGCGCCTGCTGCTCAGGGGTGCCGTAGCGGGTAAGCACTTCCATGTTGCCGGTGTCTGGCGCCGAGCAGTTGAACACCTCCGGAGCGAGATGCGAACGGCCCATGACCTCGCACAACGGCGCATATTCGAGATTTGTCAACCCGGGGCCGTGTTCGCTGTCGGGGAGGAAAAGGTTCCAGAGTCCGGCCTCACGGGCGAGCGGCTTGAGTTCCTCGACGACAGGCCAGACAGCCCACGGGCCCAACTCGGCCGATTCTTGGAAGTAGCGTCCCTCGTTTGGGTAGATGTGTTCGTCCATGAATTGCTCAAGCCGTTCCCGTAGCTCTTGCGTTCGTGTGTTCTGTCCGAGGTTCATTGACCCGGACGTGTGCCGGTCTTTCGCGTCTGAGGCCATCACGTGATGACCACGGTGGGCGCGCCGGAGCGAAGGCTCCTGATCCACTTTTCGCGAGTGTCGAGTCGCACGGTGGCGATAGACCGGGCCATCTCGCTGTCGTTGTGCTCAAACGCATCGAGCAGCATCCGGTCGTGGGCGACTGCTACCTCGCGGTGCTTGGGGGACGTCAGCCACGCCCGTCGCAAGCCCTCGTCGCGTTGCTGGATCGCGGACAGGAACGCAGCGAGTGTCTCGTTGCCGGTGGCTTCGCCCACGAGCGCCTGGAATTGGCGCTGGAGTCGGGCGATTTCTGCCGGGTCTGTGGCGGCCTCGAGTTCGTCAATCACCGCGTGCATGCCGGCGAGTTGATCCGGCGTGACACGCTGCGCCGCTAGTGCGGTCGCCGCCGGGAACAGCATCCGTCGGACCTCAAGCACCTCATCGACCCCCTGCGACTGCAGGAGTTCGAGCGCAAGCGACAGCCCCGACAGCAGCTCGCTCGGGGCCAGGCTTGTCACATAGGTGCCGTCGCCGCGTCGGACGTCGAGCACGTTGATCTGTGACAGCGCACGAACTGCCTCGCGTAATGACCCACGGGAAACCCCCAGCTGATCTGCCAGTTGCTGTTCGGGTGGGAGCCGATCGCCGGGGCGCAGTTCACCTGAATTAATCATCTCCCGAATACTGTCGATCGCCCCTGTGGTGACGCCCACGCCTTACCTCCGTTTTGATCGCTGTACAGCGTGCCGTACGTGCGGGTTCAACTACGCGGCGGCCGGCGCGTTCGGTGCTTCACTCAAATTGTTCCGGTTAAATTATCCGGAGATCGGGCGTACCCGACCCGCAACAACCCAGCGGGCATTGCGGGTCGAGTCCGAACCGATCGGCTTAGCCAGCGTCGCCGGTAGCGAGAGCGCCGACGTCTTCGAAGTCGCCCTCGAGCGGGACGACCTTGCCGTTGTCGAGCTTGCTAAATACCACCGTTCGGTTGAAGAGGCGG
>JBLIKS010000269.1:0-4346 GCA_047635555.1 Candidatus Azotimanducaceae bacterium | reverse complement strand
CTTCGGACGAAATGATCGTTCGACGCTCATTTGGCTGCGAATCACGTGTTCTGCTGCGTCGTAGTGCGGGCCGCTGAACAGCTTGAACATGTCGGTTGATCGTTCGGCGGCCGTCTCTTTGGTTGGCGGCTTCATCCGGGCGAGCTTCGTCATGATTTTCGGCGCGATCCGGCCCGACTTGCGGTCGCCGGGATTCGACATGATTGAAGTCAGCGAACGGACGCGCTCAGGGTGCTCGATGGTCAGCGTTTGGGCGATCATGCCGCCCATCGACATGCCCACGACGTGGGCTGATGCAATGCCGAGCGCATCGAGGAGGCCCACGGCATCGTTTGCCATGTCACTGAGCAGGTAGCCAGCCTTCGGCGGTCGCTTGGCCAGCATCCCCATGACCGCCTTCACCTGGCTTGGTGGTTCCCAGTCGAACTCAGTCGACAGGCCGATATCGCGGTTGTCGAACGTGATGACTTGAAAACCTTGCGCAGCGAGCTGTTCGGGGAAGCCTTCGGGCCAGTCGGTGAGTTGACCGCCGAGCCCCATCACGAGGAGCAGGGGTTCGCCCTCACCGGTCAATTCGTATTCGATGGTGATGCCGTTTGCTTTGACCGATGCCATCGCAGCAGGTTACGTGTCGCTCGGGCCGACAGCCGCGCACTACAGCGCGTTGAAGAACCCGGCCTTGAGGTACGCGCCTTCGGGGAATGTCACTGGATGATCGATGTCGTGGCCGGTCCGCACCATCTGACGGAGCTCGCGGCCTGCGGCATCAGCAGCGTCGAGCAGTGTGGCGAAGAAGAGGTCGGACGTGACCCGGCTGGAGCACGATGCCTGGACGAACACACCGCCGGGGCGCACAAGCCGAAGCCCGATGTGCGTCAGCCGGGTGTAGGCGCGGACGGCAACGTCGATGCTCGACTGCTTCTGTGCGAATGACGGCGGGTCGATCACGACGACGTCGTATGTCTTTCCGGCTCGGGCGAGAGCGATCATGACTTCGAACGCGTCGCCGACCTCGGTCGTGTGTTCACAGGCCTGTACTTCTGCTCGATCGGCGTTCAGGGCCATGTTCCGTTCGGCCGCTGCCAACGTCGGAGCAGAGATATCGACGCTGTGGACCGACCGGGCTCCGCCGGCGGCTGCATGCACGCTGAAGCCGCCCGTTGACGCGAACACGTCGAGCACATCGCGGCCAGCAACCAGACGGCCGAGGCGCATCCGGTTGTGGCGTTGATCGAGGAAATGGCCTGTCTTTTGGCCTTGACGCACGTCGGCTTCGAACCTCAGGCCGCCTTCCGTGAAGAGCACCGGGCCATCGATGATCTCACCGGCGATGACGTCGCCGTCGTCGAAGCCATACGTTTCGCCCTCAGCGACGTTGCGACCGAGCCTGAGCACGATCGACGACGGCCGCATTGTGGTCTCAAGTGCGTCAGTGACCGTGCGGAGGTGCCGGAACCAGACGCTCGAGTACAACTTGACGACCAGGGTTGTGTCGTAGGCGTCGACGATCAGCCCTGGGAGGCCGTCGTTCTCGCCGTTAACGACGCGGTAGCCCGGCTGCCCGCCGAACTCTGCGTCGAGCAGCGGTTGCCGGATGGCCCGAGCTGCGTTGATCTTCGACTCCCAGAACGCCTGGTCGATGGTCGCTGTTTTGCCGGTGTGGACCATGCGCAGGGCAATGGGTCCAGCCGGGTCGAACAGGCCGACGCCGACGAACTTGCGGTCGTTGTTGAAGACGATGGCCAGGTCGCCCGTTTCGCCTTCGTGGCTTGCAGAAACAATCGAATCGTCGAACACCCATGGGTGGCCCGCGCGAACGTGGCGCATTGCGTCAGCGGTCAGCCGGACGGCAATTCGGCGGTCGCTCAGGGTTGGAAGTTGTTCGAACACGCCCCAAGCGTACGGAATGAGGTGCCCTGTGCCGCTCAGCTGTTTGGTACGACAACGACGCCGACGTTCGGCGCAACGTTGCCGGCGTGGACGTCAGCCCACGCCTGGGCCATTGCGTCGACGCCCGTGCGGTGGTCGATGGTCAGCCACGATCGGCTGCCCTCGGCGAATTTCGTCATCGCGTCAGCACATCGTTGGGCGTAATCCTCACGACCCCACTCTTGTTGGCGACGACCCACTTCGGTCGGGGCAAAGAACATCTTCGGCGTCGGGCCAGCGAGCGAAGCTGCATCTTCGACAGTCGGGTTCGGAGCGTCGTGGTGGCTGCGGCCGACGGTCATCGAGTACGCGAGTTGGTCGCCCAACTGCTGATGCACGGCGCCGAGCACGGTCGGGTTGCCTGCCATGTCGATCGACACCGACGGGATATTCGCGTCGAGCTGACCCGTCTCGTCGTAGGAGAGCACGGTGTCGTAGAAACCGAGGCTTTTCACGAACTCGACGTTGCCAGCCGATGTGAGCCCGATGACCTTGACGATGCCGCGTTCCTTGGCGCGCTGTGCGAAACCAATCGCTGTCTTCGACGACGCAGAAAGCACGGTGACCTGCCCGGCCCCAAAATAGGGGGCTTCGCCCGAGGCAACGCCACCCCCGGAGTCGGCAAAGAACTCTTCAGCGAGGAAACCCGTCAAGAAGAGTCCGCGCAGCAGCGTGTGGCGGTCTTCGCCATCTGGCGCATCGTCGTACATCGGGTCGTTCTTCGTGTCGACGTAGGCGCGGTAGACCGGCGCGTGCGGCTGACGGTGCGGGCCGTCGTCGCGGAAGCCGTCACGAGTCGCCGTTGCCGTGATGACGGTCTCGGTCGCCATTGGGAACCAGCCGTAATAGCGCGATCCGACGGCGATGTCGGAGTTGGCTGATTCGGTCACCGTGGCCCATGCCATTGCCGGCACGCGGCCAAATGGCAGCTCGGTCGGGAAGAACTCCCAGTACGCGAGCATGTCGCCGAACACGGCATACGTGATGTTGTTCGCCGTCAACGCAAAGCGATCGACCGACACCCGGACCTGCCCCTCGCCAAGCGCTTCCGCCGGCGCGTCGATGATCCGTGAGTTGGCAATGGCTTTTCGTTCGATCTCAAGGACAGAAACGGTGTCGTTCTCCATCGAACCAGCATGACACCAATGTCGCAATCTCCTCGGGTCACAAGTGGACATGACTGTCGACGGTCGTGCAGTTGGTCCTGAGTCTCGCCAACCGACTACAACCAGGGGCATGACCGAAGCTTCGAACTACCGCAATGCCGACCACCCCGCACTCGATCTGACGAGCCTCTTCGGGCTGTCCGGCAAAGTTGCGATCGTCACGGGCGGGTCCCGCGGTATCGGCTACATGATCGCTGCGGGCCTCGTGGCCAACGGTGTGAAGGTGTACATCACAGCTCGCAAGGCCGCTGCGTGCGACGCCGCGGCAGCCGAACTGAGCGAGCACGGCGAGTGCATCTCGATCCCTGGTGACATGTCGACGCCCGAGGGCATCGACGCCTTTGTCGCGGCCGTCACCGCGCAAGAAGACCAGATCGACATCCTCGTGAACAACGCTGGTGCCGCATGGGGTGCACCGCTGGGCGAGTTCCCCGCCATCGGATTCGACAAGGTAATGGACATCAACGTCAAGGCACCGTTCATGCTGACCCAGGCGCTCCTCCCCCAGCTGAAGGCCAGCGGAACGGCCGAAGACCCCGCACGCGTGGTCATGATCGGCTCCATCGACGGCATCCGCGTACCGCACGGTGACAATTACTCATATTCGGCGTCGAAGGCCGCCATCCACATGATGACGCGCCACATGGCGGCACATCTCGTGGGTGAGCACATCCTGCTGAACTCGATCGCACCGGGCCCGTTCCCGTCAAAGATGATGGCGTACATGCTCGAAGACGAAGAGCGCTCCGAGTTCGTCACCAGCTCCAACCCGCGCAAGCGGATCGGCACGGCACAAGACATCGCGGGGGCAGTGATCTTCCTGTCGAGCCGCGCCGGCGCCTACACGACTGGCACCGTGATCCCCGTCGATGGCGGCATCTCTACTCTGTAGATCATGGGCTTGCAGCTGCGTGACTCGTATGACCTGGGTGCTGAAGTCGCGTGCGACCCGCTCGTCCAGGTGATCGAAGACTTCGTGAGCGAAGCTGAGCGCCATCACATCATCCGTCTGGCAGCCGACCGGCTGAATACTGCGTTGGTGAGTGCTGTCGGCGATGCAACGACGAGCGACGGTCGGACGGGTCGTGTTGCGTGGGTCAAGCACGACGAGACCGCCGTCATGCACAGCATTGTCGAGCGGGTCAGCGACCTCGTTGGCATTCCGATCGGGCACGCCGAGTCGCTGCAGGTCGTGCATTACGGCACGACCGAGCAGTACAAACCGCACTTTGACGCCTACGACATGGACAC